>JAGKVC010000123.1 GCA_021152595.1 Clostridia bacterium | reverse complement strand
GCAGAGAGGAGAAGGTAAGGAGAGAGGGAGCGCGAGGGAGAGAACCTTAGGGAGAGGGGAGACCTGAGCGCAGCGAAGACTTCCCGCTCCCTGTGGTTCTTGCCCTCGCATTCGCGCCCCGCGCCCAGCTAAAATATATATTCGGATTAAAAATCAAGATCATAAAGCTGAAATCAAACTATGGTAAATTCTGATTTAGCTTAGCAACATAAATATGCACAATGCCCCTGAGTGCTTTGTAACACTCAGGGGCAAAACTTCTATATGGGTATCCGTCTTACTGCATCGGGGCGTTTTTTTCAAGGATGCATTGACAGCACACATGCTGTATGTTAAAATAAAGAAAAAAGCAACCGGTTCATGATATTCAAAGGGGGAATTCCGATGAAAAAGCGCCGCACCTTGCTCCGGACAGTCTGCCTGCTGCTGACCGCAGGCTTTGCCGCCGTGACCGCCGATGCAGCCGGTCGGGATCCGCAGATGATCCGCATGCTGAATGAATATCTGCTGACGCAGGCATTCCTGTTTCCTGCGGATGAGCTGGGTGCGGATGCGGACGGAAACGGCATCCTGAATGCGGTCGATCTGACGCTGCACAAGCGCCGCATCCTCGCGGAACAGTCCGCGCAGTATCAGGGGCTCTGCATCAATGAAATATGCAGCTCCAATCATGCCGCCTACAAAGCGCCGGACGGCACTTCGCCGGACTGGATCGAGCTTTATAATGCAGGCGAAGCGCCGTGCGATCTTTCCGGCTGCGGCATTTCCGACCGTCCGGGCGAACGCTACCGGCTTACGGTTTCGGCAGGGACTATGATTCCCTCGGGCGGCTATCTGCTGATTCTCTGCGACGGCGGCAGCGCAGAGCTGCATGCGCCGTTCAAACTCAGTGCCTCGGGTGAGACAGTCTGTCTGACTGCGCCGCGGCAGCCGGACGGTACAGCGGGCAGAACGCTCGATTCCGTGACGGTTCCGGCGCTCGCGCAGGATGTCACCTATGCGCGGTATCCGGACGGCGACACATGGACGAAGTGCAGCGCATCGGCAGGCACCGCGAATACCGATGCGAAACCGCTGATTGCAGCACCGGTGTTTTCGCGCGCAGCCGGATTCTATGACGATGCCTTTGACCTGACGCTCACCGCGCCGGAGGACTGCCGGATTTTCTGCACGCTTGACGGCTCCGATCCGCGCAGCTCTGACACTGCAAAGGAATACGCATCCGCGCTGCATATCTATGACAACAGTGCCGAACCGAACCGCCTCAGCGCGATCGGCGGCATCTCCTCGGTGACGGATTTTGTCCCGACGGAACCGGTCGAAAAGGGCATGGTCATCCGTGCGGTATGCAAATCTCCGTCCGGCATATACAGCAAGGTCGTGACGAACGGCTATTTCATCGGCAAAACCGCGCCCTATTACCGCTCTCTGCGCGTATGCTCGATCTCGACCGATCCGGCGAATCTCTTTGACAGCGAATCGGGCATCTACCTTCAGAAAAACTGCATGAACAAGGGCAGGGAGTGGGAACGCCCCGTCCATATTCAAGTCTATGAGGACGGCAAAGCGGTTTACGGCGAGGACGCCGGCATGCGGATTGCCGGAAACTGGTCGCGCAATTATCCGCAGAAGAGCCTGACCTTTTATGCACGCAGCGACTACGGCGCCTCTAAAATGCACTATGATTTCTTCGCAGGCGGCGCGCGCGACTGCACCGGCAGCAGGCTCACATCCTTTGACAAGGTGACGCTGCGCAACGGCGGCGACGGCTATGATGCGATCCGGTTCCGCGATGATCTCAATGCATATCTGGCGGAGGGGCTTGCGATCGGCACACAGGCAAAATATGACTATGTTGTGTTTATCAACGGCGAATTCTGGGGCTGCTATTCGATGCAGGAGAAGCTCGGGGATGATTACCTCGAAGCGCATTATCATGTCCCGAAGGAGAATATCACAACCGTGAAAAATACGCTCTGCGAGGGCGATGAATCGCTCTGGGCGGAATATCAGGATTTCTTCCGCTGGGCAAAGGATGCCGATTTCTCACAGCCGGAAAATTACAGCAGATTCTGCGATGTGATCGACGTGCAGAGCATGATCGACTGGATTGCGGCGGAGAGCATTGTCTGCAACTGGGATGCGCTGGTCAATGTCAACAATACGATGATCTGGCGCGCAAATCAGCCCGACGCGGCAAATCCCTATGCGGACGGAAAATGGCGCTTCCTGTTTTTTGATACCGAGTATTCGAGCGGCTTCTCCGGCACCGCTGCGGACTATGATTATCTTGCAAAAATGGAACGCTCCGATGCGCCGAACTGCTTCGGGACGCTGTTCTATGCGCTGCTCGGCAGTGACGATTTCAGGGCACGGTTCCGCGCATCCTATGAAGCCGCTTTGGAGCAGCATTTTACCGCAGAACGTGCATCTGCGCAGATTGACCGTTATCTGGAGCATCTTTCGGCGGTTTATCTCGATACGGCGGTGCGCTTCGGCATTGATATGAATGCGGAGAAGCTGGCGGACGGCGCGGAGGGTGTGCGCGATTTCTGGAACCGCCGCGGCGCGTATGCATCGGCGCAGATGGAAGCTTGTCTCAGCGGTGAATGACGCTAACATTTATAATGCGATGCATCTCCGGCAGATGATCACGGGGAGCATCATTTCAAATCCATCGGGGATATCTTGCGCTGTCAACCTGTCTGATTCCGACAATACAAATATCTCGATGCGGTTACAATTCCATCGCAGAATCATTACATTTCACCAAAATCGGCTTGTGATTTGTATAGAATCACGGAAAGTATGCCGAATTACCGGTATGACTTTTGCAAAATTGTTTGTTGACAACTTACCTAAAATATGATAAAATGATAACGGACGTACTGTGCGTATGCCCAAAAACAGCAGAATACCCGATCCGGCAAAAATCGGGAAACATTTATTTGTGTACAGGAGGAACCATAAGATGAGAAGATCGAGACTTGCAGTTGCTGCAATGCTTCTTGCCTCGATGACCTGCGGCATGCTGACAGGCTGCGGCGAGGAATCAAAGTATGAAAAGCCGCTGGATTCTGCGACCGCTGAAGAGGTCGGACAGATCGCAGCGAGCGACGAACGCCTGACCGGCGAGCTGACAAACAAAACCGTCAAGTGGATGGCAAACTGGGATATCAATCCGGATGCAACCGGTAAATCCACCCCGATCGAGCTGGAAATCTTCCACGACCGCTATCAGGGCGAGATCGAATATCACGCCGTAGACTGGAATTCCCGTTACGACGCGCTTGCAAACGCGATCAACGGCGATGAGGGCATCGACTTCTTCCCGGCAGGCGACCTCGACTGCATCCCGAAGGGCGCAATCAAGGAAATGTTCGCGCCGATCGACGATTACATTGATTTCAGCGATCCGCTCTTCGCTGATATGAAGGACGAAATGGATCTCTTCCAGTGGAAGGGCAAGCACTATGTCATCGTCAACGATGTTTCCGGCGATAACTGCGTCGTCATCTATAACCGCGATACGATGGAGGAGAACGGCCTGAAGGATCCTGCAAAGCTCTTTGAGGAGGGTAAGTGGGACTGGAATGCGTTTGAGGATTCCCTCAAGCAGTTTGTCGATCCGGATAACGGTCAGTCCGGCATCGACGGCTGGTGGTTTGAGGCAGGTCTTTCCGCAACATGCGGCGTGCCGTATATCGGCCTTGAGGACGGCAAGCTCGTCAACAATCTGAAGGATCCCGCAATCGAGCGCCTCCAGAACTGGATGTTTGAGCTCGGCTCGACGAACTGCGTCGCAATCGGCGTCGGTGATTTCGGCTGGACTGCGATGCCGAACTACATCGGCGAGGGCAAGACGCTCTACTATCCGTGCGGCGCATGGGCACTCTACAACGATACATGGAAAAATGACTTCGGCGAGAATGCAATGTTCGTCCCGATGCCGAAGGATCCGAATGCAAATGAGTATTACATCCCCTGCGGTCTCGACGGCTATGTCATGGTCAAGGGCGGCAAGAATCCGGAAGGCGTTGCAAAGTTCGCAGCCTGCAAGCGCGTGACGATCACCAATGAGCGCGCAAACGAGATCGCAACCGAGCAGCTCTATAAGGATTACGGCTGGACCGATGAAATGGTCACCATGCTGCACAAGTGCCACGAAATGGCAAAGGCAAATCCGCATTATGACTTCTACAACGCAGTTTCCTCTGATGTCTCCTCGATCCTCGATTCCAACGAGAACGGTATCCGTGCTGCATCGAAGGGTCAGACACAGTGGAGCGAGTCTGTCGGCGTGATCTATTCCGCAATCGACGCATATCTCGCAGATGCCAACAAGTAATTACTATACATTTATTCATACATTGAACGAAACCCTGATACAAGCTGTATCGGGGTTTCGTTTGCCCGTCTGTCCGGAAAATGCAGGAATCAGGCGGATTTCATCGGGATTTATACGACAAAGATGCACAGCATCCAGTTGTATTGTGTGCAAACTGCCCAAATCAGCGCGGAATAATTCTACAGTCAGGAACAGGGTTTTGGCTTGATAAATATGCAGATTTATGGTATAATGATTAAGATGCAGGCAGTAGGCGTGCATCAATCCGAACTGTCCGAAACCATCAATTTCAGGAGGCGCAAGCATGGGTTTTAAAATTAAAAACGGCGTTTTGCTGAAATATGAAGGTGCAGGCGCGCTGGAACGGCTGGGCATCCGCAAGCAGGATGAATCGCTCAGCCTGCCGAAAAATGTCACGTCCATTGCGGATGAAGCGTTTTCCATGACTGATGTGAACCGCGTCCTGATTCCGCCGACTGTGACGACAATCGGCGAGCGTGCGTTTGCGTTGTGCGCCGAATTACAGACCGTTGATTTTTCCGGCGGCCTGCGCGAGATCGGCAACAATGCCTTTGACGGCTGCCATGTGCTGAAAAATGCCGTCATTCCGGAAACCTGTGAATCCGTCGGCGCGTGGGCGTTCTGTAATTGCAGCGGTCTGCGTTCCGTCAAGATCTCAAGCAAGCTCGAAGCAATCTCGCGCGGAACCTTTTCCGGCTGTTCACGGCTGGAGGAGATTACGGTTCCGGCAAATGTCAAGCATATTGACAACCGTGCATTTTATGCATGCGCATCTCTGACGACCGTCAACCTGAACAAGGGACTGAAAACGATCGGCCGCGAGGCATTCGCATGCTGCTCGTCTTTGACGACGATCTATATCCCCGATACCGTGACCGAAATCGCGGAGGATGCCTTCGCAGGCTGTACGGAGCTGAAAACGATCATCATTCCGCCGACCGTGACGAAGCTCCACCCCTTTGCATTCGGCACCGATCACCATATCCAGACCATCACCACCGTGACCGGCAGCGTCGCACATCAGTACGCGCTCAGCCACGGCATCATGTGCTATACCGAGAAGGAAGCCAATCTCCTGCGCGGATGCAATCCTGCATTCTTCATCGAGTACGGCATCCTGAAAAAATACACACAGGAATATAATGTGCGGGATATCATGATTCCGCAGGGCGTGATCCGCATCGGAAACCACGCCTTTGAGCAGAATCGTCAGCTCGTTTCGGTCGTGATTCCGGAGGGCGTGACGGAGATCGGCGCATATGCCTTCAACGGCTGCCGCGGACTCCAGCGCGTCTACCTGCCGACAACGCTGCGCTCGATCGGAAAGTTTGCATTCCGCGACTGCTCGCTGCTGGAGATCATCCTGCCGCAGGGCATGGAGACAATCGAAGCGAATGCGTTTCAGGGCTGTACCTCGATGCGCCGCTTCTATATGCCGGATACCGTCTCGCATATGGAAAACGAAGCCCTGCGCGACTGCATGTCCCTGACCGAGCTGCGCTTTTCCGCAAAGCTCGAATCCGTCGCAGACAGCGTTTGCGTCGGCTGCTCGTCGCTCCGAACCGTCGTGATTCCGGAGGGACCGAAGTACATCCTGCAAAATTCCTTCCGCGGATGCAGCAGCTTACAGGAAGCCTACATTCCGGACAGCGTCGTTGAGATTGCCGGCAATGCCTTTGCGGATACGCCTTTGTTCCGCATGACCGCCGGACACTATATCGTCGGCAGATTCCTGATCCGCGCCGACGGCTACAGCCCGATTCCTGTCGGCGTCCACCGCATCGGACCGCGTGCCTTTGAGCGCGGCGGTTTACGTGCGGCGATCATTCCGGACGGCGTAATCAGCATTGGGGACAACGCCTTTGCAAACTGCGGCGTCCTGACGGATGTCGTGATCCCGAAGAGCGTGACCGAAATCGGCGTAGACGCATTTGCGTGTACCCCGTGGATGGCGCGCCGCACCGAGCCGTATACAATCGCCGGTGCAAACATTCTTCTGCATGCGAATATCATGCAGCCGGTGGTCTCGCTGCCGGTCGGTGTTCGCTGCATCGGTCCGACTGCGTTCTCGCAGCTCCCGATCCGCAAAGTGACACTCCCCGAGGGCGTGGTTCACTTGCAGCACGGCGCATTTTCGTACTGCGAACAGCTCGAGGAGATCGAGCTTCCGACGACAATCCGCCGTATCGACGGCTATATCTTCCACGGCTGCACCGCACTGAAGCGGATCAAGCTGAATGAAGGACTCCCGAAGATCGGTCATGCAATGTTCAGCAGCTGCACGAGCCTCAAGACGCTCAGGCTGCCTGCGACCGTGACCGAAATCGAAAATGAAGCATTCTATCACGCCGGCATCGAACGGATTATCCTGCCGGACAGTGTTACGCGCATCGGTCAGTCGGCGTTCAGCCATTGTGAGCATCTGACTGACATTGCGATTCCGGCATCTGTTACCGAAATCAGCGAAAATGCGTTTACCGAGTGCCCGAAATTCCGTCTCCATGCGGAGGAGGGCAGCTATGCCGAGCGATACGCGAAGCAGCACCATATGCTGATGACGCTTGTACCGCTGGATATGGACGCACTGCTTGCCGCAGAACAGGCAGCAGAGGCGGCTGCACAGCCGGTTGTGACGGAGCAGCCGGTCGCACCTGTCGCTGAGGATGCCCCTGCATTCCTGTACCGTCAGGAGACCGCGCAGAAGCCGGAACAGCAGATTGCAGTTCCGGAGCGTACAGCTGCGCAGCCCACACCGAATGATATCTTCTTGAATGCCGCTGCGGAGCCGATTCCGAAGCGCGCGAAGAAGCCGGTATCGCAGGCACTTGAGCCGCAGCCGGAACAGACGGCTGATGAACCCGAACAGACAGCGGAGCCGGTGAAGCCTGCTGAGCCAGCAGCGCCGAAAAAGGCAGCGCAGAAAAAAGCCGACCAGCCGAAGAAGGCAGCGCCGGAGCAGAAGCAGCCGGAACCCGAATCGGAACCTGTGATTCCTGCGCCGCTTGAATCGGAAGCTGCCGATGCTGAACCTTCGGAACAGGAACCCGTTGCTGCTGCACCTGAATCCGTTGCAGATGAGCCGGTTCAGAAGCCTGAGCCGGTCAGGACAGAGCCTGAGCATCCGGTCAGCTTTGATGCTGAGGAAGAAATGAATTACGCGCAGCGCGTCAAGCGTGAGCTGGAAGAGGCACGCAAAAAGTCGATTCTCGGCGATCCGCGGATCAAGCTGCCGCCGATTGAGGAGGAACCCGCACCGCAGCCGGAGAAGCCCAAGAAAAAGCGCAAAAAGCGTGAGCTTTCGCCGGAGGAGCTGGAGCAGAAGCTGCGTGCAAAGGAAACGCCGGAGGAGACAAAGGCGCGCCACCGTGCCGCACTTCTGGATGATCTTCCGGATCTGCCCGATCTCCCCGAGGAGCGCGAGATGAAGCGCCGCGAAAAGGAGTCGCCGGAGCAGGCAAAGGCACGCCGCCGCGCCGCATTGCTCGATGATCTGCCGGATGTCGATGAGATGCCGCGCCGCAGGGACGCTGCACCGCCCGAGGAGGATATCGAACCGGACATTCCAAAGCTCGATGCGAATACCGACGGCAAGCTCTCCGATCCGGAAGCCGCCGCGGAGGATCCGTTCGCAGATATCCACTGGAATAACGACCAGACGACGTTCACAATTCGCTTATAAGAAAAGCATCCGCATGGGATCCCCGTGCGGATGTTCTTTTTGCACTTGTTTCATTGAACACAAAAAGGACACAGCCGAAGCTGTGTCCTTTTGCTTGTGAATCAGAGTTCTGATCGCAGATTACTGAACGTTCTTGTAGAAGCCCTTGTAATCAGCAGCGTAGGTATCGAACTCGAGCGGCTCAGCGTGGAGCTCTTCCTTAACAGTAACTTTCTGACCGACAACCTTTGCGTGATCCCAGTCAACATCATTGTGTGCAACAGTGTTGGAGGTGTAGTAGTTCAGGATCTTCTGTGCATCCTCAACAGTGATGATGCCGTTACCGTCGTTAACGTCCATTGCATAGTGAGAATACGGGAAGTAGTTCTCTCTCAGGTCGCCTCTGTTCTTGAGGTAGACGCTGTCCGGATTGGTCAGGATCTTCTTTGCCTGGTTGTGGGAAACCTGTGTTCTGACGTAGTAGTCCAGAGCGAACTGTGCGTCCTCAACGCTGACCTCACCGTTCAGGTCGGTATCGCCGCGGAGAACGAGGTAAACAGTGAATGTACCAGCCTGCTTGCCCTCGACGAGCTTCTCCTGCTCGATCAGAGCAGCATCATAGCCCTTCTCGGTGACAATCTTCTGAACAGCAGCAGCATCCTTCAGGATGTATGCAACCGGAACAGGAGCAAAGCCGAGGCCATCGGAGAGGGTGAGATCCTTCACGCTGGTTGCTTCCGGCGCGAATGCGCTGGTCACATCAACCGGAGTACCGGTCTCTTTGCCCTTCTCGAAGAAGTGCAGGGTAACGCTCAGACCGGAGAGGTCGAACGTGCCGTCTTCCTCAGACCAGTAGATCAGGCCCTTATCATCGACGCCCTCGATATCGAAGGAGAGGGAAGAAGCCGGAGTGGTCGAGGTATCGGAAGTAGTGGTAGTGGTTTCATCGCCGCCGATTGCCTTCGAGGTGGAAGTGGTGGTTACATCGCCGCCGTTTTCCTTCGAGGTGGAAGTGGTGGTGACGTCGCCGCCGTTTTCCTTCGAGGTGGAAGTCGTGGTTACATCGCCGCCGTTTTCCTTCGAGGTGGAAGTCGTGGTGATGTCAGAGAATGTGGTGGCCGTAGTAGTAGTGGTAGTGGTGGTTGCCTTCTTGGTCTCGATCAGGACGATCTTCTTGATGATACGCTCAACATCGTAGGAAAGCGTGCCGCTCACGCCGTACTTGGTATCAGCACCGGCAGTGATCTTCTTCTCGGAGACGATCTCCTTGTACGCATACTCGTACTCGTCAGCGAAGGTCGGAACAGAACCGTCCTCGAGCTCAACGGTGTAGCCTGCATCGAGCAGCTCCTTGCCGTACTTCTTTGCATCCGGCTGAGCAGCTTTGACAGCAGCCAGCAGCTCGTCAGCCTGATCATCAGCGATCTTGAAGGTTGCGTTGCCGGAGTAGCCGTTTGTGATCTTGATATCGAAGTCATAGCCGTCATTGAGGATTGCAACAGCATCAGCAGTTGTGAAGTTGATGGTAGCAAAGCCTTCGAGTGCAGCATTTGCGTATTCAACAGCGACATCGTACCAGTCGTTGAGCTTCTCGTTCTCGAGAATTGCCTGAACAGCATCCGGCTTCTTCTCCTCGACCTTTTCGATTGCCTTGTCAGCGTACTTTGCCGGAACGGTTGCGGAAGCAGCGTCCTCAACAGCCTTTACGTAATCATTGTAAACGGTATCAACATCGGTACCGGAAAGGGTGATTGCGTTGACTGCATCAGCAAAATCTCTGACGATGCCGATGTAGGACTGGATCTTGTCGCTGATATCCTTCAGCTCCTTGGTCTTTTCAGCATTGGTGCCGTCGAGTCTCTGACCGTTGACATACTCATAAGCCTCTTTAGCCTTTGCGGAAGCATAAGCCTCGATGCCCTTGTCATCGGTGTAGGTCTTGCCGTTCTCATCGGTCATGGTGAACTGATAATCAGCGGTCTTCTCATCGAAGTTGAAAGCGCCGTCGAGTGTAACGGAACCGGAAGCCTTGAAGCCGCTCCAGTCGATCTCTCTCGGATTGCCGTCGTGATCAACGGACGGATGACCGTGCTTTGCAAGCTCATCCTGAGCGAGCTTACCGATGGTAGCGCCGCAGTCTGCACAGTCGAGCTTCACCTGGAAGCTGCCGTCAGCCTTGAGGGAGATGGAAGCCTCATCAGCGATTGCGTCGAGGATCTCTTCGATCTCAGCCGCAGAGATATGACCGTACTTGTTTGCGAGCTTGGTAGCCTGGTTGCGGAACGCCTTCTTTACTTTCTCGGTGCCCTTTGCAGTGGTCTTGTCACCGACAGAAAGGAACAGGGCTTCTGCCTTGCCGTCCCAGTCAGAGACCTGACCTTCCTTGAGCGGGTCTTTTTCATCGACCGGCACATCAAGGACGAACTTCTTGTCAATGGTCAGGGGTGCTGCATCGGCAGCGGTGACATTGACATTCGCAGCGAGGGTAGCAAGCTGGCTCAGAACGAGTACAGAGCTGGAAGCTGCTGCGACTGTGCGCTTGAAAAGTGATTTCATTCAAACCTCTCCTTTGTAATATGATTATGTACAGAATGCGGCACTTTCCGGCAGCCTGAAAGCGGGAACGCAGGCTTACGGAGTGGTATGAGTGGATAGAGCCACATATACATATTGACATTATAGCAT
>JAGKVC010000122.1 GCA_021152595.1 Clostridia bacterium | reverse complement strand
GATCAGCGGCTGATATCCGCGGTAAGAAGACTGAAGCTTTTTTTCGCTGAGAAAACTTTTTCTTTCTTCTGCTGAATGAGGCATAAAAACAACTCCTTTAGCTTTCATTTTTGCGGTATAACTTATGATGAATTCATCTGAGTCATCCGCGGCAAATGCTTGAAATCGCCATGGCGAAAAAAGCTGACGCAGAAACGCTCGTTTGGCATCTCCAACGTTTTTAATTAGTTCATCTCTCTTTACGCAAAGTTTTTTCGATTGGTTTTGGATAAATACATTACCATTATACTACAAAACAGAAATAATATCAATAGCGGTTTCGTTTTTTTGTTACACCTGCACAGCCGCTTGGGGACTAAAAAAAGAACAGTACGATTACAGGAAGCTCCTGTTCTGCAAGCATTGCCTGCACACTTGTTCTCTGATCTGTTCAACCAATTCCTCATTCAGTATATCGGTGTCGAGCAGTTTCTGCTGGATGAAACGCTGCTTGGATCAATCACAAAACAGACCGTCCCGCATATGAACGGGACGGTCTTGCTGTTCTGCATCAGATTCCGAGCTGCATCGAATATGTCAAAATCCGTATATGTTCCTGACTTTTCACATCGTTCCGGATGAACTCCCATTGTTGTTCCGGACTCATCATATTCCTGACGGTACAGCGGAATGGCTTTTGCAAACTTTTCATAGGTAATATGTGCAGCTAATTCCGGAGAGCAAAAGCTGTGAGGAATCATTGGCTTCGGATAAACAGCATGACGGATATTGCAGCGCTCAATCTCGTCCGGACATTTCGCATCGTTTCTCAAAAGGAGCATTGCCGAAACAGCAACGCTCCTTTTTGTATACTAATCTTCGTCTGAACACTCCTCCAGCCCATGCAGAAGCTGAATATAAACGCACTCAGCACGTTCATGTTTCTCGCCCTCGGTAGTCATCATTAGTTCAAGGAAATACGCTTTTGCCTCTTCGTAGTCCGTCCAGACCTCACGCCTGCCGATGTAGACAATAGTGACCTTGCGTGATCTCGGCATTGCCAATTCGGGTATTGCTAACATATACCGCACCTCCAATTTCATAGTAACCATATTATAGTCTACACTGATCTTGGAGTCCAGCATATCAGGATAATTGTAATAATCTTTGTACTTTCTACTTGACAGGGGCGGGGCATTGAACCGCAGGGCGTTTGTGTGAATTTTGGTGATAATCAGATTCTGAAACTGTAGAGGAAAGTGTGAAGTTGCTGCACTTCGTCCTCTATAAAGTATTAGCCGAAGCATCTCCGGCGTGTGACTTTTCGTGTGACTTCCTATGCAGTTTCATGTGATTTTATGCAGTTAAAATGTCACACGCGCAGTTGCAACTGATTTTCAGACAAAAGAAAAACCGCGTAACTGCTTGTTTTCTAAGCAATTACGCGTTTTCACAAAAGCGGAAAGAGAGGGATTCGAACCCTCGAGACGCTATCAACGCCTACACGATTTCCAGTCGTGCGCCTTCGACCAGCTCAGCCATCTTTCCACATGGTAAACTGTCTACGCTCGCCCTATAGGGCAAGAAAAAAAGTGGTGCGAGTGACGGGACTTGAACCCGTACGCCGAAACACACGCCCCTCAAACGTGCCTGTCTGCCAATTCCAGCACACTCGCATTCACTACTTGATTATTATAGCAAAAACCGGGTAAAAAGTCAAGGGGATTTTCGCAATTTCTTTGAATTCAGCAGTTTGCACAAATTCTATGTGAAAATCCCCGAATTGTCAGCTGATGCTAATGATTTGCCGTTTCAGAAGTGTCAGATCAAGGGCATTCAGCTTGCGGTCGTCGTTCAGATCGCCGCGCTTTGCCTGTTCCGCGTTCAGATCGGCAACGGTGATCAGATACTTGCTGAGCAGGACGGCATCCGCGATGGTGACATCGTTGCTGAGGTTGACATCGCCCATGACGATTGTCTGCACGGGACCTGTGGTCGTCACAGTGGTTTCGGCGGTTGTTGTTGTGACCGGTTTGGGCTGCTCAGAGACCGGATCCAGACTCGGCTCCTTGTCGTACCACCAGTCCTCCCACGGATTTCCGGCGCGCTGCTTTGCGGCAGCCTCCGCTTTTGTCCATGTGAACACGTTGTCATAGAGATGACCTTCCTCGTAGTACCACTGGGCGAGCGCGGCGCCTTCGTCTGGATAATTCGCGTAGTAGCCGTCGTTATCGCCGGTATAATTTGCCCAGCCGGTATTATGTCCTTTCAGCGCACCGCGGACGATCTGCCAGCCTGTGAGATTATAATCGACCATCGCCTGTCGGATGAAGTGAATGATTTTGCGGATGCCCATATGATCGGAGATGATCGCGTCATAGAAATTCGCCTCATTGAGATCATACCATTCCAGCTCGGGGACATCCTCCTCCTGCATGAACTTGGTACCGGGATCGCGGAAGGCGGTGACGGCAGTTTGCAGCGTACCGTATGCATGCGCGGAGCTGACGCCGAAGCCCTCGGAGAACGCGGTCTCGACATCGGAGCCGTCGCCGTTGCCGCCGAGCGTGGATTCCAGCGTACCGACGCCGAGAAACAGTGCATAGACCTTTTCGCGCTCTGTCTGACCGAAGCGCAGGGAGATCAGATCCCAATGCTCGTCGATCTCCTTATAGAGTGCATATTTGCACTGCTGTACGGTCATATTGTGCGCGAGTTTTCGCAGTTCGGCGGTCGATGTGCCCTCCGGTGCCATACGCTCACCGAAGTTGAACGGGTTGCCGACGCCCTCCTCCTGCACATTGCGGCTGGGATCATGTGCGATATCCGCCGCGGAGACAGAAAGCTGTACCGGCGGCAGGGCAGTCACCAGCAGGACAGCGCTGCTCAGGACTGCAAGCAGTTTGTGTTTGATGTTCATAGAATTACCCCTCTGATTTTGTATTTGATGCGAGCAGACTGCGTGCTGCACGGTACATGCACAAAGCGCGCAGATGCTCTGCTTTCATCATATCACATTCTGCCCCGAAAGTCAAGCGGGCAGTGGCGGGCAGTGCCCGCTTCCATTTTGCTAAAGGTCTGTTTAGTGTTCACTGTCTTCATCTTGTGTTTATGAATCAATCAAACTTTTTATAATCTACTGTGGGCAGCGGCGGGCAGTGTCCGCCTCCATATATCTATAGCTGTCTATAAACCATTCTTATATTGAGCGTAAACTCTTTTCAGTTCCGATTCTCGTATAATACCGAGTATGAAATCTGTTCAGCGAAGGATATCGCAATGGTGCATGGTTTTCCGGCGGCTGTAGACATATGGATGCAGGCACTGCCTGCGAGGTATCAGAAATTCTGATAACCGGATATTGATAATGCATAGTTGACAACTAGGCGAACATATGCTATAATAGAAGCATCCAAGGGAATGGATGCACTTGTTTTTTGTATTTGATAGGGTGTACCTCCTGAATACTCCCGATACGGTCTGTCGATTCGGCAGACCATTTTCTTTATACAGCAGACTTTTTTATACAGAAAATGCCGCAGCAGTCTTTTACAACTGCCGCGGCATTTGCTTTATATCAGGTAATGATAACCGTTGCTGTGACCGTTCTATTCTGCTGAGAGAGCAGCTCATTCGGTTTCAGCGCGATGTTCGGCACACCGTCTGCGTCCATATAGACCTGCCGGATGCGTGTGTGGCGGCAGGGATCATAGAGCGGATCGGATGCGTATGTGCCGCAGGTCTTGCTGTCATGCGCGGAAGGTCTTGCGTGATAGACGATCAGCAGATTGCCGTTTTCATCGGTGACAAAGGAGTTATGTCCCGGACCGGATTCGCCGTCGAGATCGGAGGTGCTGAGGACGGCATTTTTCTCCTTATGCCAGCTTGCGGTGTTCATGAGATCGGCATTTTCATCCGCCCACATTCTGCCGACGCAGTATTCCGAGCCGGTGCCGGAGGCGGAGAAGAACACATAGACTCTGCCGCCTGTTTTCAGGACGGCTGCGCCCTCATTGACGCGGTGATTGACCAGCTCCCAGCTATATTCCGGCTTGGTGAGCAGGATCGGTCTGGAGATCAGCTTCCACGGCTCGGCAGGATTGATCTCTGCCATGAACAGCGAGGAATCGCCCTTGATCTCCGCCCAGATGACATAGTGTTTGCCGCCGTTCTCGAAGTAGGTCATATCGAGCGAGAAGCTGCGGAACGAATCGGTATCGCCGGAAGCCGCCTGCATCTGACCGCATTCGGTCCATTTGCCGGTCATGGGATCGCCGTCGCATTGCAGGACATAGGGGCGGATCGCCCAGACATCGGTGCTTGCGCCTGCCGCGAAGAAAATATACCATTTTCCGCCGATATAGTGCATTTCCGGTGCCCAGATATGCTTTGCCATGATGCCGCTTGCGTGTGCCTGCCAGATCGTTTTTTCCTCGGCGTTTGCGAGCCCTGCAACGGTGCTGCTCTGCCGGAGAATGATGCGGTCATAGCCCTTGTTGACATTGCCGTATGCCGGATAGGATGCGGTGAAGTAGAAATATCCGTCCTCGCCGCGGACGACATAGGGATCGGCGCGCTCCTTGATCAGCGGATTCGCGTAGTCCGCTGCCTTGACGGTTCCGCGTACCAGATAGGATCCGGCAGCCGCGCCGCTGAGCTTTGCGAGATCATCCGCATTCCATTCGACGGGCAGATCCATCGTGCCGCCGTCGCTGTATTCCGCGGTGACAGTCTCCGGCATGCGGACACTGCCGCTCTGTGCCTGTACCGTGACCGGCTTCATGCCGACATTCTGCGGATGCAGGCTGACACCGCCGCCGAATGCGCCGGTCAGTGCCGCATACTGATCCGCATTGATCGGAATGACATAGCCGTGACGCGGTGTAAAGTCGAAGCTGTAGGCATCGCGGCTGACGGTCGTGAAGTTTTCGAGGTCGGTGGTTTTCTGCATGACGTAGTAGCCGTTTCCGTATGCGTCGGACATCAGCAGCCACTCGTTTTTGCCGATCAGCTTATAGATATTCGGTCCCTCAACGCCGAGATTGCCTTCCGAGATCTTGTGAATCTCCTGATACGGACCGGATGCATGCTCCGCTTCTGCGAGGAAGATGCCCTTTGTGGTCTCATCCTTATAATACATATAGTATTTGCCGTTTTCATAGATGATATCGGAGTCGATCGCATCATGACCGGATTTCGGTGCAAGCAGCAGGGCAGGGGTGGTGTCGAGCTTCATCATGTCCTTGCTGTATGCGTAATACATGATCGTGCGGTCGTCGGTGCCGGGGACGCGCGCCGCAAAGTAGATCATGTAGGATTCCTTTTCCGGATCCCATATCGCCTGCGGAGCCCATGCGCGGTCGCAGTTCATCATATTCGGATATTTGTTTGCGATTTCAATGAGCGATTCATCGAACCAGTGGACGAGGTCGGTCGATTTCGCGCTGATCAGATTGCGATTGCTGTTCCAGCCGAGCGAGGATTTCATATCGGTTGCGAGCAGGTGCCAGAGACCGTCCTGCCCTTTGAAGATGTACGGATCGCGGATGCACTTTGTACCGACGGAGGACTGCCAGACAGCCTTGCCGCCGTTGAGTGCCTTGAAGTGGTAGCCGTCGGTGCTGATTGCGTAGGAGAGACGCTCCTGATCCGCTGCATTGCCGAGGAAATACGCAAAGAGATAGGCGACGGGTTCTTTTTCGATGTATGGGATCTCAACTTCGGTTTCCCAGAATTTTTCGCGCTTGGTCAGCAGATAATCGCGCATGCATTCCGCATCATCCTTAATCACGGGCGGCACATGCAGCTTGCCGTCCATCGGCGCTGTATATGAAACCGTATCGCTGCAATGCGCAACGAATGCACAGATATCATCGAAGCCCTCGCGCAGACCGCGCTTCAGAAGCGAGAGGTCAGCGGCATCAATCCTGCCGTTGAAATCGAGGTCGCCGCGCAGGAAGGTGTATTTGCCGCCTGCCGGACGGATATAGAATTTCTGTCCCTCACCGCCCCAGTAATCCCACTGGTCGATGTTCGCGCCGTTCTCGTAGCTGATATCATAGACATCCATCGCCGCATTGCCGCTGCATGCCGCCTGAATATAGAAGGCATCATCGGTCTTGTT
Organism: Clostridia bacterium; assembly: GCA_021152595.1. Classification (GTDB taxonomy): domain Bacteria; phylum Bacillota; class Clostridia; order Oscillospirales; family Ruminococcaceae; genus Firm-04. Next base: position 4,712 of record JAGKVC010000122.1, on the reverse strand, counting down.
CAGCCGGAAGCGCTGTGCATTGCTGCCGGTATATTCGGCGAGCGCGAAGTTATTGCCGTTTGTGTTGTCGCCGTTTTCGACGGTGATCGCCTGCGTCGGATCGGCGGAGGAAAGGAATGCGCAGTAACCGCCGCCTGCGTCGATGATTTTCCAGCTCTGGGATGTGTCGCCCGTGGACTCCCATTGCTGAACATTGCCGTCCGCGGCTGCGGTGATGTACTTGCCGCTGAGCCGCACCATGATCGTGTAATCTGCGCCGCTGACGATACCTGCCGCCTTATTGACATACGGTGCGGTGACAGGATTTGCCGCGGATGCATGAACAGCCGGAAGCATGGCCGCAGCGGAAGCCGCCAGCAGCACCTTGCAGACTGTTTTCCGGATATGAGATTGATTCATAATGATCCCCCTTGTGATCAGATTCTTCCCGCAAAGTAATGTTTTCTGTATTTCAGGCGTTAATATTTAATTGAATTATATCATATATCCTGATAATATGCAATAGCGTTTTGTGCTTTTTGTATGATGTATATAAGCAGATAACAGGATAAAAGCCGCCCCCATTTGCGAACGCTGATAGGAGCAGCTTCTTTCTATTTCAATATAAACATGGGGTTTGGGGTCAATGACCCCAGCGAGGGGGCGGGAGTACGAGTGAATAGTGAATAGAGAAAAGTGAAAAATGAATAACAAATGGGGTCTGGGGATAATATCCCCAGCGAGGGGTATGGGGGCGAGGAGCCCCCATTATAAATCCGTCGGAGACACCTCAATCCCGAGGCGCTGGACGTCGGCGAGTTTTTTGTTGATTGCGCGTGTTCTGGCACCGACGAGCTGATCGAGTTCTTTTCCGGCGGCATCGAGCTTTTTCTTGGTACCGTTGAGCGCATCCTCGAACTTGCCGAATTCCTCTTTGACGCCGCTGAGGATCTGCCAGACCTGATCGGACTGCTTCTGGATTGCGAGCGTCCGGAATCCCATATAGAGCGCATTGAGCATGGCGGCCATGGTAGAAGGTCCTGCGACATTGACGCAGTATTTCTGCTGCAAGATTGTCACAAGGCCGCTGCTGACGACCTCGGAATACAGCCCCTCAAAGGGCAGGAACAGAATGCCGAAAGCGGTGGTCTCCGGCTCATGGAGATACTTGTCATGGATATCCTTTGCGAAGCTCTGAATCCGCTGACGCAGTGCTGCGGATGCGGCATCAACGGCAGTTTTGTCGCCTGATTCCTGCGCATCGAGAAGCTGCATATAGCAATCCGCAGGAAATTTGGAGTCAATCGGCAGCCAGACGGGATCGCCGTCCTCTGTCGGCAGCTTGATTGCGAATTCGACGCGTTTGCCTGTCCCGGGGACGGTCTCGACATTTGTCTCATATTGCTCCGGTGCCATGATCTCCTGCAAGATGCTCCCGAGCTGGATCTCGCCGAGCGTGCCGCGCGTCTTGACATTGGAAAGCACGCGCTTGAGTCCGCCGACATCGCCCGCAAGGGATTTCATCTCACCGAGCCCCTTATAGACCGCCTCGAGGCTTTCGGTGACGCGCTTGAAGCTCTCGTTCATCTTCGCTTCGAGATGCTCCTGCAAGGTATCATCGACGGTTTTCTGGATTTCGCGGAGACACTGCTCATTCTGTGTCCGGAGCTGTTCCATCTGCTGTGAGACGGTCTCACGCAGCATGGACATCGACCTGCCGTTTGCGGCTTCGAGCCCCTGAATGCGCTCCTCAAACTGCCGGAGCTGAGCGGCGGTGGTTTCTCTGGTCTGCGACTGATTATGCGACAGGTTTTCATTGACCATCTGCATGGAAAGCTGAATGGTCTCATTGGTGCCTGCTGCCTGCTCCTTGCGCAGCTTCTGCTCCTCCTTCTGCATATTCCGGAGCAGCTCCTGCAAGGCGTTTCGCTCCTTCGCCGGATTTCTGCCGTACAGCACGGCAATTACAAACAACTGCATCAGCAGGCAGACGATCACAAGAATTATAATTGCGATCTGCAAAATGTATCGCTCCTTTCCGTTTATCTGATCCCTGCACCGCAGGGCTGCTTCTATTATAGCACAAATGTTCTGATTTGTAAAGGCAGCCCGGCGGGAATTAGAAAATAGAAATGAGAAATGATAAATTGCGGTGTCCGCGATTATGTTAGAAGGAGAAAGTAGGAAGGAGGAGGGAGAAAGGATAATGAGAAATGATAAATTGCGGTGTCGCTCCGCGACGATATTGAAAAAGCCGTGCGGACAGCTTTTGACTGTCCGCACGGCCTTCTCAGAAATCTGTATCAATCGCGGCGAAGCCGCACCGCAATTTCAAATTTCTAATTTCTCATTTCTAATTCAATTTACACCATGAGGTCGCAGATCATCTTGCTGAGCGCGACCGGATCCTCGATCGGCATGCCCTCGATGAGCAAAGCCTGCTGATAGAGCAGATCGGAATATTTTGCGAGCTTATCGGGATCCTCGGTTTGCAGGCGTTCGAGCGTCGCAAAGACCGGATGGTCAGGATTCAGCTCAAGAACGCGCTCTGCCTGCACCTTCTGACCGGTCGGCATGTTGTTGAGGACCTTTTCCATTTCCAGCGAAAGATCACCGTCGCTGGAGAGGCAGACAGCATGATTCTTCAGGCGGTTCGAGAGGCGCACAGCCTTGACCTTGCCGTTCAGCGCCTTCTGCATTGCCTCAAAGAGATCCTTTGCGGCGGCATTCTTCTCCTCGAGCGCGGTCTTGTCCTCCTCGGATTCGAGACCGAGATCGCCTGCGGAGACATTCTTGAATTCCTTGTCCTGATATTTCTGGAGCATCTGGAGCGCGAATTCATCGACGCTGTCCGTCAGATAGAGCACCTCATAGCCCTTGTCGCGGACCAGCTCGGCAGCCGGCAGCGAGGCACAGCGCGTGACGGTTTCACCGGCAGCGTAGTAGATATACTTCTGATCCTCGCGCATCCGCGTGACATATTCGCTGAGCGTCGTGAAGCCCTCTGCATCGTCGCAGCCGGAGCTTTGGAACATCAGCAGATCCTGCAAAAGCTCCTTGTTTCTGCCGAATTCGTTATAGACACCGAATTTGATCTGGATACCAAACGCCTTCCAGAATTCGGTATATTTTTCGCGGTCGGTTTTCAGCAGCTTTGCAAGCTCATTCTTGATCGACTTCTCGAGCGATTTTGCGATCAGCTTGAGCTGACGGTCATGCTGGAGCATTTCACGGGAGATATTCAGCGAGAGATCCTCGGAATCGACCAGACCTTTGACGAAGCTGAAATGATCCGGCAGCAGGTCGGCGCATTTCTCCATGATCATCACGCCGGAAGCGTAGAGCTGCAAGCCCTTTTCGTAGTCCTTGGAGTAGTAATCGAAGGGTGCCTTTGCCGGAATATAGAGCAGCGAAGTATAGGTGACGGTGCCCTCGCTGCGGTTGTGGATATGAATGAGCGGCGCGCCGTTATAATCGAAGAACTTGTCGCGGTAGAAGTTGTTGTAGTCCTCGTCGGTCAGCTCATTCTTATTCTTCTTCCACATCGGTGTCATGCTGTTGAGCGTCTCGACCTCGATATGCGTTTCATATTCGGATTCGCTGCCCTCCTTCAGCTTTTCACGGCTGACCTCCATGCGGATCGGGAAGCGGATATAATCGGAATACTTCTTGACGAGCTGACGGATCCGGAATTCCTCGAGGAATTCAGAATACTTTTCATCGTCGGTATCGTCGAGCAGCTCGAGAATAATCTCCGTACCGGCATCATTCTTGGTGCAGGTGTCGATCGTGTAGCCGTCCACGCCCTCGGACTGCCATTCGTAAGCGGTATCGGAGCCGAATGCCTTTGTGCGGACGGTCACGCGCTTTGCGACCATGAAAGCCGAATAGAAGCCGACGCCGAACTGTCCGATGATATCGGTATTCTCGTCGAGCGTATTTTCCGTTTTGAATGCGCGCGAGCCGGAATGCGCGATGACGCCGAGATTCTGCTCAAGCTCCTCCGCGGTCATGCCGATGCCGTTGTCGATGATGGTGAGGGTGCGCTTTTCCTTGTCGGGGCGCAGCTCGATGTAGAAATCATCGCGGCTTTTTCCGACGGTATCGTCTGTCAGCGAGCGGAAATAGAGCTTGTCGATCGCATCGGAAGCATTGGAGATCAGCTCACGCAGGAAGATCTCCTTGTGCGTATAAATCGAATGAATCATCAGATCCAGCATGCGCTTGGATTCTGCCTGAAACTGTTTCTGTTCCATAAAACGGTCACCTTTCCGAATAAAATTAGCACTCTGCTATCCCGAGTGCTAAATACAGTATACCACATTTTCAGAAAAAAGCAAGCCCTCTTTCCGATTTTTCACACAGATTTCACTTAACGGGAATGAGAAGTGAGAAATGAGAAATGAGAAATTATGGTGTCCGCTTCGCGGACGGATTTGAAATAAGGAGAAAGCAGGAGGGAGCAGGGAGGAAGTAGGAGGTAGGAGTGAGGAGTGAGGAGTGAGGAGATGCGGTGTCCCATAGTTTCCAGCGAAACCGCAGACAGATTTATATGATTCTCTATTCACGATTCACTTTGACTGCTCATCCGTGCTTCTCCTCAATCATGACGTGAGATCTTGAGATCTTGAGATCTTCCCCATGAAACACACGTATTTTCGTGCCTTTTCAAGATCTCACGCAGCAGGGCTTTCATGCATTCTTCGCATGGGTGAGATCTTGCACATCTTAAT
>JAGKVC010000121.1 GCA_021152595.1 Clostridia bacterium | reverse complement strand
AGCGCCCTTATTAACGTTCAGATACCACTCCTGATAGTAATTGCCGTCAACTGTCAGGGTATACCCGCTAAGATCAAGCGATGTTGTATACAGATTGCCGGGAATGTGCATATCCTCTGTCAGCGTGCGGCTTTCTGCAAAGCGCACATTGCCGGAGAAGCCCTCTCCGATTTTTGCACTTGCAGCAATGCGGATCGACTGCTCTGTTTCATTGCTGCCGCGGCCGCCGATGGTATTGCCGCTGCCGTCCAGCGTACCGTACACATAGACATTGGTATCGGTGCGGACAGTCTCCGCGCCGAAATCGACATTCTGGAAACGGATCGCGTAACTGTCCGAATAGACGTCATGCTCGGTCTCGCCGGCAAAAACAACCTTATGCGTGCCGGACATCTTGAGATCGGAGCTGTAATTGAGCTTATGGATATTGCCCTTGATCGTCATGGTACCAGCGGTCAGATTGGTCTGCTCGCGTCTTGTGCGGACGATCCAGTCGCCGTCGATATTGAGCGCATCGTTCTCATTTGTCATGATGAGATAGCCCTCGCTGAACTGATCATACGCAACCGGCTCGGAATTGAGCTTCGGAGCAAGGAACAGATAATCGCCGGTGACATTGAGCGTACCGCCGTTCAGGTTGACTCTGCCGCCTGCGTGGATCAGGTTGCCCTCAATCGTCAGCGTATGTCCGTTCAGATCCAGCTCACCGGCTGCCAGCGTGTAGTCGCCGGTCAGGACGGTATCCTCTTCCAGCGTTCTGCCGTTCTCTCCGCCGATTCCGATATGGAGCTGACCGAGATTGCCGGTAATCTTCGATGCGGAGATCGGGTAATCGGAATAGATACCCTCTTCCGAAGTGTTCCGGATCTCCAGCGTACTGAATCTGGAATTGTAATCCGTCATCGTGATCTTCTGCGGTCCGTCGCCGCTCATGATGAAGGTCAGATCGGCTGCCGGATTGAAATAGCTGCTCTGGCAGTTAAAATCACCCTTGAGCGTGATCACGCCGGTTTTCAGGTAATCCGCATTCAGATTACCGGAAGCATGTGTGAAGCTGCCGTTGACTGTCAGGCTGCTGTTCGGGTTTGTCATCGTCAGCGCTTCATCATAGTATCTGGTATTGATCGTGAGATTCTCACAGGTCAGAGCGCCCTTGGCGATCCGCAGCACACCGTAATTCCGGATGGTGACATCGCCGTGAACCGTCAGGATGCTGTTCTGATCCGGCAGAGAAAGCACGGAGCCCGAGCCGTCGATCACCAGATTGCCGACTTCTGTCGGCGCAGTGATCGTCTTCGTCGTTCTGTCGGAGATCACCAGATCCTCATATTGCGCCGCAGGTTCTTCGGCAGGTGCATCGGGCTCATCGGCTTCCTGTTCCGCCGCTTCGCCCTCTGATTCTGCCGGCTGTGCATCCGGATCCGCATCCGCTGCCGCACTGACCGTCTCAGCGGAGACTGTCAGCGGAAGGCGCAGGAACGGATCTGCATTCTGGACGAATACCTCGCCCAGCATAAAAGCAGAGAGCGCACAGCTGATAATTTTATTCGTAATTTTACGCATGAAACTACCTCTTACTCCTTTGTAATCCCGTTCGTCGTCTTTTTCACTTCTGTGATATTGCCGTTTGCATCATAAGTGTATTCGATATAGTTCTTCTCATCGTAGATGACCTTGGTCAGACGCCCCAGCTTATCATACTCATACTGTGCCTGCGTATATGCCGGTGTGGTCTTCGTAGTGACTGTTGTCGTCGGATCCGGATCTGTCGTATCGGTTCCGGTGGATGTGACAGTCTCCGTTGTTGTGGTGTCTGCCGTGGTATCCGTCGTCACGATTTCAGCGGAAGTATCCGTTGTGACATCCGGCTCCGTATCAGTCGTGACTGCTTCAGTTGTTGTAACATCCGCAGTGGTGACTGTTGTGACAGTTGTCACCGTGGTTGAGGTCGTAACGGTCGGCTTTGTAAATCCGCGTGCTGCCGGATCAAGATTGCCGCCTGCGATCGTCAGCGCCTCGGAAGTGATCTCGATTTCCTTTGCAAAGATTCTGCCGTGCAGCGTACCGGAGCCGTTCAGCGTGACCTTGCCCTCCGGCGCGAAGATGATGCCCGTCCAGTCGATCAGTGTGCTGATATCCAGCGTCACATCACCGGAGCGCGAGACAATCAGCGCCTCGGAATCGGTGCCGCCTCTGAGTGTATCCGCAGTGACGTTGAGATTGCCCTCTGCGATCAGCGCGGAATTCAGCGTCAGGACGCCTGCATTTGCAGCAGCACCTTTATAAGAGTAGATCTCCTCGTACTCGCCTTCCTCATTCTTAAGCGAAACGCTGTCAGAAAGGAAGCCGTTGATATCGGTCACAGTTTCCGCAAGCGCAACCGGGAAGCGTGCTTCCTGAATGCTCTGCACGGTGCCCTTCTTCCATGTACCGCTCTGCTGTGTATTCAGCGAACGGATATCCGGCAGCATATTGTAGCTGTAGGTATTGATATAGACCTGCGCCGTGGAATTCAGCGCATTGGAATTGATGCCCTCCGGTGCAAACCAGAAGCCGCGCAGCGCGCCGATCTCGCTTTCTGTCAGCACCATTGCGCCGGTGTGCGAGAGGAAGCAGCCCTGAAGCAGATCAAACGACGAATTGACGATCGAAATCGGCTTTTCGGAATAGAATACCGGAAGATTCGTGCAGACCTCGGTATTGATATCGCGCATATCCTCGAAGGCGATTGCGCCGCGCGTTGCAAAGAGCGTATTCTCAGCGCGGAATGCAGATCCGGCACTGTCGGCGCCGCCGCCGCGCAGTACGATATGATTCAGCGAAAGCACACGGCTGTCTGTCAGATTAAAATCATTCGCCGTATAGAGGATCACCGTACCGTTTTCCGCAAGGATCGTTGCATTCTCCGCGGAAAAGCCCTCCGTACCGGAGCCGAGCAGAATCTGACCGCCGTTGAGGTAGACGCATTCCAGCGACGGGAAATCACCTGCGAGATTCAGGTTGCTCCATGTCGGCATATAGATGTATTTCAGATTCGGATAAGAACCGTGAAGCTGTGCGCCGCCCCAGTTGTTGAAGCGGATCTCCTCCAGATTCTCATAATTGCCGTCCAGCGCGAAGTTGCCGCCGGAGACTGTGAGGCTCTGTGCCTCCGCCGCTTCGACCGGATTGACCGTCGCGCGCCCGTAGGACGCCTCGATCTCAACCGTATTGAACAGATCGCGGCAGATATCGAAGACCGGATTCCCGTCCTTGATCTCAGCGATGTAATTCGGGATATCATCTATAGAGAGATGATTGCCGAATACATCCTCCGGCAGACGGTCGGCATTCTGCCAATCCTTTGCAGCGCCGGAAGCATCGACCGGCAGGAATGCACTCGCTGCACCGAGCGAAGCAAGATCCTTTTCCGGCAGATCCGCATTCTCAAAGAGGAACGGAAGCACCTCCTGCCACTCCTCCGGACGGTTATAGAGATCCGTCATGAATGCGGCACCGAATGCACCGGATTTGTAATCGGGCGTTTCCGTGACAGGATTCTCCGGCGTGCTGTTCCGGCGGATCTGAATATTCAGCTCGTTTTCGCCGATAACCGGCTGGTCAATCGTCCGGCTGTTATCCGTAATGCCGTCGGTATAGTTCAGCTCACGGTCCGCAGTCGCAGCGCGGAACACCTCGCTGAACACCTGATTCACCGCAAGCGGCTTAGCGCCCTCGGTCAGCTTGCCGAAGCTAAGCGTGCCCTTTCCGGACTGCACCTGACTTCCGACCACCAGATTTCCGGTGATCTCGGTCTCGCCCTCTCCGAACGAAGCACCGCCTGCCGAACGGACATCGCCGTCTGCCTTGAGCTTCTCCGCACTGCTTTTGAGTGCATCCTCGCCGGTATCAAACGCATACATGGTGTAATCCCACGGGTTTGAACTCGGCGCACTGAGCGTTTTCGCTGCCATAACCACTGCCGAAACAACGGCTGCCGAGGTTCCGACTGCGGCAATCGCTGTCACAAGCGGCTTTTGCAGCTTCTTTTTCAGCGGTTTCATGCCATTCTCCTTTCTGCATCTGCAAGTGCAATTTTGTGTGTCATCATTCTCAATCCGACTCCTCCTTCAACTGCTGTATAAGATACGATTGTGTAAAAGGGTATACTTGCGCGATTTTAGTATTACACATTGTTAATTATAAATCATATATTACCAAAAGTCAATGGGAATATCAAACAAAACAAAACAGCCTGCTTTCAGGCTGTTTCAGAAATCAGCGTATTTCCGACCTTTTTCGGGCGTTCTCGCAGGACTGAAAAAAGCCGCGTTCAAAATCTTGTCAAATCATGCAAAAAACTCATCACAGCAGTTGCAGAATATTATTCATTTGAACCGATCAAAAATTGCGATTTTTCAATATTTTTGCGCAAAAATCACCGATCGGCACAAATCCCCGCCGATCATAGCATTCATGCACAAATGCGCCCTATCATTTTTGTGCAGACTGACGAATCAAAAGCATTACGCTCTGTATCATTCAGGGCTTTGTTTCCGGATATCGCTATACCATTTGTAATGCAAGGCACTTTGTATACAAACCGTTTGCATTTCAAGCCGGTATTCACGTCAGAATTATTCAGCAGATACTTGACAACGCGCATATTTTCCCGTAAAATAGAGGTATCAGAAAGCGGCTGCTAACGCCGTATCAAAGGAGGAATGATCCATGAACAATTTAGGATTCGGCATGATGCGCCTGCCCGTCAAAGACGGTCCGACCGATTTTGACTACGGCCAGCTCAATCAGATGGTCGATGCATTTCTTGCAGCAGGCTACAGCTACTTCGACACAAGCTATGTTTACCACAACGGCAAAAGTCAGGAGGCAGTCCGCAAGGCACTGGTCGAGCGGCATCCGCGCGAATCGTTCCGCGTTGCAACGAAGTTCCCGACCTTCAATCTCGTGCCGGAGGAGCAGATCGACGCAGTCTTTGAAAGTCAGCTTGCCGACCTCGGCGTCGATTATATCGACTATTATCTGCTGCATAATATTCAGAACGTCTACTATGACGGTGTGGACGGCAAGGGCGGCATCATCAAGACGACACATCTGTTTGAGCATGCGCAGAAGTGGAAGGCGGAGGGAAAGATCCGGCATCTCGGCTTCTCGTTCCACTCCTCTGCCAGACTGCTGGACCGTGTTCTGACCGAGCATCCGGAGGCGGAATTTGTCCAGATTGCGATCAATCCGATTGACTGGGAGAGCGAATTTGTGCAGGCGAAGGCGTGCTATGAGGTGATCCGGAAGCACGGCAGAAAGGTCGTCATTATGGAAGCCGTCAAGGGCGGCGGACTGGCGTCGCTGTCGGCAGAAGCGGAAGCACTCCTGAAACAGCATGCGCCGGAGCAGAGTATCGCATCGTGGTCGCTGCGGTTCTGCCTCGGGCTTGCGGATACGATTGCTGTCCTCTCCGGCATGAGCAATATGCAGCAGATGCAGGATAATATCGCAACCGCAAAGGCAGCGCAGCCGCTCTCCGAAAAAGAGCAGGAGATCCTTGCGCAGGCAATGACGATCTACCGCGAAAGCGCACCGATCCGGCAAAGCAAGATCGACACCTACCGCGGACTGCTCTGGAACGGCGTACCGGTCACGGCAATTCTGCAAGCATACAGCATTTGTCAGATCCAGCCGGATCCCGGATTCTCGGATGATAACAACTACTTCAAAAATGCGCTTGCTGAGTTCTCACATCTCGATATCAAGGGCGATCTGCCACATCAGCAGGTCATGACCGCAGACGGCGAGGATATCACAGAGCTTGTTGAAAAAGCAGCGGCGTGGCTCAAGGCAAATACCTTCTGAGCTGCTCCGCGCACAAAAAAATCGACACGGTCAATCTGACTGTGCCGATTTGTTTTCATCTTAACTGATCGAGGGCTGAATCACCGCGGAATCCTTATTCTGGACATCCGCCAGACAGAAATCATCGCCGAGCCCCTGAACAATTACCGTCGCACACGCAAGCATATGGTTGATATCCGGAAGCGTCCGGACACCGAGACCGAGATCATTATAGACAGTCTTATGCTTTGCGACCAGTCCGGCACGCACGCCCGTCACCACCATGCAGTCCGCAAAAAGCTCAATCCGGCTGAGCCGCCGCTCGGAGCGGTTCATCTCATACCGGACGGATTCCAGCAGCGCCTTTGTGAACGGCGAATCATTGTACCGTTCCGCCAGACGCACGATGAACTCCTGCGATTCCTTTTTGATCTGCCACGGGAACGGCATATCGAGGAAATTGCTTTTTGCCGTTACGTTATACTGTCTTGCATACGCCTCTGCGGATTCCGGATGCACGGAAAGCAGGACGCGGTGGAAATTCCGGTGAATTTTCCGCTGTACCTTCGGCTGGAAGCCCTGCGACATATCCATGATCCGGAACTGCTTTAAGAGGTGACAGTTCTCGAAGGCACGCTCACCGACGCGCTGGATCAGATTCGTCATGGTCACGGATTCCAGATGGTCACAGTTCTCAAAGGCGCCTTTGCCGATCACACCGATGTTGGCAGGGAGCGTGACCTCGCGGATCGTGGTGCAGTCCTTGAATGCATTATCTCCGATGATATTGACATCGGGCGGAATCGAAACAAACGCAAATACGCCCTTATAATCACGCAGCTCATACGCGCCTGCACCGGAAGTCAGCGTAAAGATCTGCTCGAAGGAAAATCTTCTGCTCTTTGCAAAATCCGCTGCCACAGAGTTCGGCAGTCCGTAAACGACCATGCTTTTCGGATTGCCGTCAAAGGCATCCGGTGCAATCTGGTTAATCCGGTTTGAGAGGAACACATTTTGCAGATTTTCGCAGTTTGCGAAGGACTGCTTCTCGATCTTGGTGGTCGAATACGGCACAAACACCTCTGTCAGACCGGACGCCATAAACGCCTTTTCCCCGATCTTGACGATGCTTTCCGGCAGACGGATCAGCGTCAGCTTTTTGCAGTATTCAAAGACGCCCATGCAAAGCTCGGTCATTTTCGCAGGCAGGCTGACCGCTTCCAGATTCTCGCAATGGCTGAACGCATAGGTGCCGATATAGGTTGTCCATACCGGAAGATTGAGCCGTTGCAGGCTGATACATCCCTGAAACGCCGCAGATTTGATTGTTTCGAGATTCTCGGAGAAAATGACATCATGCAGCCGGACGCAATCGCGGAATGCAGATGCACCGATCTTCTTAACATTTTTGGCAAGGCGGATCCGCTCGAGACCGGCGCAGCCGAAAAATGCGCCGTCCTCGATCGTAAAGACCGAATCCGGAACGATGTAATCCGGCGTACTTCTGCCTGCCGGATAGCGCACAAGATGCTTGCGCTCAAAATCAAACAGCACGCCGTCCACGGATTGATACGCATAGGAATACTCGCTGACATCTATCCTTTGCAGACTGTCGCAGCCGGAAAATGCATCAAAGCCGATCTTCTCAATCGGGCAGTCAAAGACGGCGGACGCAAGCTGAGAGCAGCCTTCAAATGCGCTCATGCCGATCTGTGAGAGCACGCCGCGGAATGCCGCCGATTTCAGCGAAACGCATTTCAGGAATGCCTTATTGTGAACCGTGCGCAGCGAATTCGGGAACTGCACATATTCCAGTTCTGAGCAGCCTGCAAAGGCAAGCTCCTCGATCTGCATCACGCCCTCCGGAATGATCACGCGGCGAATTGTCGTACAGTTTTCAAAGGCACCCTTTCCGATTGCGGAAACAAACGGCGGAATCTGAACCACCTGCGCACTGCCGGTATAGCGAACCAGAATGCCGTTTCTGATATAATAATTTGCCGCATCCGTTTCGGTGATCAGCGAAGGATCATCCTGCGGAATCTCCGGCACCGGCAGCGATTCTGCCGTCTGCTTCTCCTCCGCAGAAATCTCCGCGGCAGGCTGCTGTACAGTCTCCTCCGGAACGATCGCGCGTTCCTGCTGCGGTTCATCGGCTTCCGGCTGCGGTGCAGCAGCTTCTGCCGTTTCTGTGACGTTCTCCGGGAACAGCAGCGCTGCAAGCAGCTCCTCTGCGGAAGCGTATCGGTCCTCGGGCTGATATGCACACGCCTTGAGAATGATCTTTGCGAACGTATCCGATGCCTGGATCGGCTTCGGGAACGGCTCGCCCTGCATCCGCTTTTCCCATGCCGCATCCGGATCGCATTCCGTCTCAAACGGCAGCGCCATCCGGTTCATGAGCTGATAGAGCGTGATGCCGAAAGCATAGATATCCGCCTGCGGCGTGAAATCGGTCAGGCGCTTGGCGGATGCGATTTCCGGCGCGATGTATCCGTCCGAATCCGAATAGGCATTCATCAGACCGGCGCGCTTCGGCGGACGGAATCCCCCGAGCTTTGCACAGCCGGATGCCGTCAGATAGATCTGATCCGGATGAATGCCGCGGTGCAGAATCCCCTGCTGGTGTGCAGAATACAGTGCCAGTGCAATCTCCTTTGCAAGCTGCATCACATTCTCCTCGCTTGCATAGAAGCGATGGCTGCGGATACAGTCAGAGAGCGGTTCGAGCGCCTCCGTGCGGATCAGATAGGCATAGCCCTCGAACTGCCCGTCCACCTGAATCTCGTGCATCTCCTCATCCTGATAGGTCACGATATTCGGACAGCCCTCCAGACGGAACAGCAGCTCGGATTCCTGTTCTGCCAGCTCCTTCGCCCGTTCGATCTGCCCCAGCTTCTGCTCCTCCGAAAAATAGGATTTGTCCGCAATCAGCGGCACAACCTTCATCAGCGCAGATTCGGTCCGGTTCATCCGTCTGGATTCCAGCCGGTAGATATCGCCTTCCGCGGATGAACGGATCCGCTCTTTCAGCTCCCATCGCCCCCACAGCGGCGGTTCCAGTGCCTGCAGGATATAGCTGATGTACTCTGTATTTGCCATCGGGATCCTCCTCATTGTCATTTTTATGCAGACATTCTCTTACATATGTCAGCATGCTTTAATTTAGTATAGCACCAAATAGACACTTTGTCAACGGTTTGAGCGGATTTTTTAGCAACTTTTACCGTAGATATTCAAAAAAGAGCTTCGCAGTCACGCAGACCGCGAAGCCCTTTCAGATTGATGCTGCAAAATCAGATCAGCCAGAATGTATACATCTCAAAATAGACGATCATTGCGACAGCGACAATCGCAAAGAACATCGTCAGCACATTGCGGAAGCCGCAGATTTTCTCCTCGCGCCTGTGCATCCGCCGGATGCCGCCGATGATGCCGATCACCAGCAGGAGTCCCAGCACGATCTCAATGATGCAGACGATCTTCGCCAGAAAGACCGGCTGTGACTTCATGAAGAACTGCACATAGACAAACCACAGAATCACCGGAAGCGGAATCAGCAGGCTCATGCGCGTGCGCCACCAGCTCAGCGGATTGCGGCTGTGCTTCCGGAAGATCAGCTTGATGAATTTGACCAGCAGGCAGATCACGCAGATCAGAATGCCGAGGAGCATCAGCAGCAGGATTCCGATCGTCACGCCTGCCTCAGCGCCGTTTGACTTTATGAAGTCCATGACAGAGGCTTCGATGCGGTCAGAGGTCTCGTTCATATAAGAGGGATAGTGCAGCAGATCCTTTACCGGAGCAGGCGGATTCTGGATCACCGGTGTGATGCCCTGCAGGGAGCCGAGCATCTTCAGCATGCCGTGCTTGAAGGTGCGCGCGTTCATGCAGAGGCAGTCGCTGCCGGGCTTTTTCTCCTTGGACTCGCCGAAAATCAGCTCCGGCATCTCAGTGTTGAATCTGGCTTCACCGTATTGATTCGTCATGACCACAAAGCCGATATCGTCATCGCGGTCAAGGAGCAGATAGCTCGAGCAGCTCTGTGTATTGCCGCCGTGACCGATGACATTGACCTTGTACATCGCCCCCATGAAGCCGTGGCAGAGACGTACATCCTCCGTACCGGTGTACATCAGGGACGGCGTATACATCTCCTCAAAGGTTTCCTTTTTCATGAGACGGGAATCCTCTGCAAGCAATGCCTGCGCGAATGCCTCGAAATCCTTGAGCGTTGAGGTACACATACCGACCGGATACATGATGATATACGAAAAGGAATTCGGGAAAAGCTGACCGGTCGGCAGATAGCCCTCCAGCTCTTTGCGCTTTTCCTTTACGGCAGGATTATCGGAAAGATCGGCATTGATCGCAGTATGCTCCATGCCGAGCGGCTTGAAAATGTTTTCCTGCGCATACTGATAATACGGCATGCCGCTGACACGCTGAACAATATATGCGGCAAGCGTCGCACCCCAGTTGCTGTAAGCGACCGTTTCGCCAGGCTTCCAGATCTGACAGGGCTGGATGCTCGTGATGTAATCCTCCAGCGAGACGATGTTTGCTTCGGTCGTTGTATACATACCGATCGCTGTTTCCTCAAAGCCGGCGTTGTGGTTCATGAGGTTCATCATCGTGATCGGATCGTCATATTTCAGATAGGAAAAATATAGTCGATGTAGCGGCCCACTTCAATGTAATTTCTGCCGAAGCGTGAAAGGTCTTTTACCACCACGATATTAATCTTTCCGAGCTGAGCGTCTGCAAGCAATTTCTGTATACCTGGTCTGTCGAAATCAGTGCCACTATAGCCATCGTCCACATACTCAGAAACGAGATTCCAACCTTTGTCATGTACGAATTTTGTCAGGATCATTTTCTGATTTTCGATAGAGAGCGATTCGCCCTCAAGCATATCTTCCTTTGAAAGGCGAAGATAAATTCCCACATTGTTTTCGGTCTGCTTTGCCATAAATAAACTCCTTTCCGTGCAAGCAGAACCAAATTCG
>JAGKVC010000120.1 GCA_021152595.1 Clostridia bacterium | reverse complement strand
CTTTAAGAGTCAGAATCATATTGACGAAATCAAGGGCGTTTATGTTCCGGTATGGCTTTTTGATGCGGAGGTCGATGCGGATATCCGCTATCGTGCAAAGAAGATCCGGCGCTGGAGCGACCAGAATTTCCAGTATGTCGAAACGAGCAATTTTACCGTGCGGCGTCAGGGCGGCATTGCATTCTCGAATGTCCCTGTGGACGGTTCCGAGAAGATGGACGATACCATGATGGAATCGCTCGAGCCGTTTGATTTTAAGCAGGCAGTTCCGTTCCAGACCGCGTTTCTTTCCGGCTATCTTGCCGACCGTTATGATGTCGATGCGGAAAAGAGCATTGCGCGCGCAAATGAGCGTATCAAACAAAGCACGATCAATGAATTCCGCAAGACCGTTCAGGGATATGATTCCGTCGAGACAGCGGGCAGCAGCATCCAGCTCAGAAACGGGCAGACGAAATATGCGCTCTATCCGGTCTGGCTGCTCAATACCTCGTGGAACGGTCAGAAGTATACCTTTGCGATGAACGGACAGAGCGGCAAATTCGTCGGCAATCTGCCCTCGGACAAGGGAAAGGCGTGGGGCATTTTCCTCGCCGTGACCGCTGTTGTAACTGTCATCAGTTATCTGATCGGCATGATGCTGCAATAAAAGGAGGCTGTGAATATGCAATATCTGGTACCGCTTATCATCGGGCTGGTTGTCGGCGGCATTGTGCTGGCAAGTCTGCTCTCACAGCTTCACTCTGTCGTGCAGAAGCATGAGGCGTCCGATTATGTCAACCCGGGCAGTCTGCATATGCAGATCCGCGATGACCGCTTCATCGGCAAGCAGACAGAGCGCCATGCGATCCAAAGACAGACACCGCCGCAGGGAGGCGCAGGTCCTTCCGGTCCGCGTCCGCAGGGCGGATCCGGTCTGACGATTGTTCCCGGACCGAATGAGCGGAAGTAATGTGACATTCCGCATGAGCAAAAACGAAGCCGCTGAAATGAGCGTAATTGCTTGTTTCAGCGGCTTTCTTATTTTTGTATTATATGCCGAGCTGTACCAGAACGGCATTGGAGACGAGCCAGCCCTGCGGTGTCATGCGGAGTGATTCGCCGTCAGACTGCAAATATGCGGGAATCAGAGGCTTGGCACGCTGCATCAGGCGTTCACAGCTTTCGGGGATACTGTCGAGCCGGATGCCCTCACTGAGCCGGAGCCCGAGCATGATCCGTTCGGATTCGGTCTCTGCATGCGGCTCTGTGACTGTCTGTGTTTGCAGCGGCGAGGCACAGAATGCTTCCAGATCACGGGGGACTGCGTACCGCACACCGCCGTGACAGGAATGCGCTGCCGGTCCGATGCCGTAATACGGTTCGAGCCGCCAGTATTTCGTATTATGCCGGCTCTCATAACCCTGACGGGCAAAATTCGAGATCTCATAATGCGCAAAGCCGTTCGCTGTCAGGACATCATGCATTTGCAGCCAGCGGTCTGCGAGGGGATCGTCGTCGAGCAGCTCCGGCGGATTGCTTCCGAACGGTGTCTGCTCCTCAATTTTCAGCAGATACGCGGAAATATGCGTGACAGGCTGTGCGAGCGCCGTCTCAAGCTCATGCTGCCAGAGTGGCTGCGTATGCTGCCTGAGTCCGAGCATCAGATCAAGCGAGAGATTTGCAAAGCCTGCTTCCTTTGCGCGGCGGATCGCCTGCATGCCCTGCTCCGGCGTATGCTTTCTGCCGAGGATGTGCAGGATCTCCGCATCAAAGGACTGAATCCCGAGCGAGAGCCGGTTGATACCGGTATTCCGCCATTCTGCGAGCTTTTCGGCAGTTGCAGTCAGGGGATTTGCCTCGAGTGTGATTTCGGTATTCTCTGCGAAATTGCAGCGGCAGCGGAGCGTATTCAGCATACTCCTGAGCAGTTCTGTCGGGAGCAGTGAAGGCGTTCCGCCGCCGAAATAGACCGTATCCGTTTCCAGTCCCTCCGGCAGAGCGGCAAGATTCCGGCAGACGGCTTCTGCATAGCGCGTCACCGTTTCACGCGAAAACCGCACCGAATAAAAATCACAGTAGGGACATTTCACCGTGCAGAACGGGACGTGAATATAGATGCCTGCGCTCATTGCCGCTTGATTGCTTCAATCAGCTTGCCGAAGAACATATCAAACAGGAATCCCAGCACGAATGCCGCAATCAGCGGCACGACACCGAACCAGAATACCTGCATGTAATTCCCGGGCTCATGTACGAAGTAGATAATGATGATCATGACGAACGCCGCAAACCGCAGGATCGAATTGACGGCGAGTGAAATCTTGCCGTTGACGCAGCGGACGCCGCATTCCGGACAGGGCTTGCCTGCGCTGCTCATGCCGCCGCAGCGCGCTTTCATCAGCGGCGTAAAGGATTGTTTGCCGCAGTGCGGACAGGTATGCTTCATAGTGATTCCTCCGATGTGATTGGAATGCCTCAGTAAATCAGGCAGTAGATCAGGAACAGCACCAGCAGATGCCCCGGATAGAAGACATAGAACAGCCACTTGAGCCCCTTGCCCTTTTTGCCGTTATAGAGCAGCAGGGGAATCAGGCTGAGACCGATGCCGAGATGATAGCCGACTGTCTGCGTGACCGCCAGAAATCCGACACCGCAGAGCGAACGCAGCCAGTGTGCTTTTTTCCGCAGCAGATAGAAGATCCAGACGGAAAGGATGCCGAAAAAGCTGTAATCCGAGCAGAGCAGCGTTGCGAGAATGCTGATTATCATGATGACAATGCAGCCTGCAAGGATTTTCAGCACCGGCGTTTTTCCCTCAGCCTGTGTGATGCGGTCCCAGAGCAGAAGTGCAAGTACGGCGAGGAAAAATGTCAGCATGATGTTCTGATGCGTCAGCGTGATGCCGCGGTCGAATGCAAAATCAAACGGCAGCTCGCTGATCAGCGCGAATATTCCGAGCCGCAGGAGATATTTTTTGCGGTCATGCGTATAGCTGTAACCCTCTGCGATGAAAAATGCAAAAATCGGCATTGCAATTCTGCCGACAAACCGCATCCAGAAGACCTCCGGAAAGAAGATATCCCCGATGTGGTCGATCACCATTGTCAGCATGGCGATGAGCTTCAAAACTGTGCCGTCGATAATGCGGATTCGTTCCATGATATTCTGTTTTTGTGTTGTATCCATTGTAGTGCTCCGTTGCTTTGGATTTACTCGTCGAATTTGAGGACTGCCATGAATGCCTCGCTCGGGACTTCGACAGAGCCGAGCTGCCGCATCCGCTTTTTGCCTTCCTTCTGCTTCTCGAGCAGCTTCTTCTTACGGGTGATGTCGCCGCCGTAGCACTTTGCAAGAACATCCTTGCGCAGCGCCATGACCGTCTCACGCGCAATGATCTTGCCGCCGATCGCAGCCTGAATCGGCACCTCAAAGAGCTGACGCGGAATGTTCTCCTTGAGCTTTTCCGCGATCTTTCTTGCGCGCGGATATGCCTTGGTATCATGGACAATGAACGAAAGCGCATCGACAATCTCGCCGTTGAGCATGAAATCGAGCTTCACGAGCTTCGAGGACATGTAGCCGTCCAGCTCATAATCCAGTGATGCATAGCCTCTTGTGCGCGATTTCAGTGCGTCGAAAAAGTCGTAGATGATTTCATTGAGCGGCAGTGTATAGTGCATCTCAACACGGACATCATCGAGATACTGCATGTCCTTGAATACGCCGCGGCGCTCCTGACACAGATCCATGATGCCGCCGACATACTCCTTCGGGGCGAGGATCGAAGCCTTGACGATCGGCTCCTCTGCATCCGCGATGTTTGCCGGATTCGGATAATTCGACGGGTTGTCGATCATGATAACCTCGCCGTTCGTCAGCGTGACGCGGTAGATAACCGAGGGCGCGGTCGTGACAAGATCCAGATCATATTCGCGCTCGAGCCGCTCCTGAATGATCTCCATATGCAGCAGACCGAGGAAGCCGCAGCGGAAGCCGAAGCCCAGCGCGATCGACGTTTCCGGCTCAAAGGTCAGTGCGGCATCGTTGAGCTGGAGCTTTTCCAGTGCGTCGCGCAGATCGTTGTAATGAGCGCCGTCTGCCGGATAGATACCGGAGAAGACCATCGGGCTGACCTTGCGGTAGCCGGGGAGCGGTTCCGCGCAGGGATTGTCGGCGAGCGTGACCGTATCACCGACGCGCGTATCGCCGATGCTCTTGATCGAAGCCGTCAGATAGCCGACCTCACCGGCGGTCAGTATGCCGCGGTTGATGTGTTCCGTCGCGCTCATGACACCTGCTTCGACGATCGTGAATTCTGCGCCCGTTGCCATCAGGCGAATGCGGTCACCGGTTCTGACGGTGCCTTCCTTGACGCGGACATAGATGATAACGCCCTTGTAGGAATCGTAATAGCTGTCGAAGATGAGCGCTTGCAGCGGTGCATTCTCATCGCCCTGCGGTGCGGGGATATCGGTGACGATACGCTCGAGTACCTCTTCGATATTGGTGCCCATTTTAGCGGAGACGCGCGGTGCATCGAGGCAGGGGATGCCGATGATATTCTCAACCTCCTGTGCGACGCGCTCCGGCTCTGCGGAGGGCAGGTCGATCTTATTGATCACCGGCACGATCTCCAGATCCGCTTCCACTGCAAGATAGGTATTCGCAAGCGTCTGTGCTTCGATGCCCTGTGATGCGTCAATAATCAGAATCGCGCCCTCACAGGCAGCGAGCGACCGGCTGACTTCATAGTTGAAGTCAACGTGACCGGGCGTATCAATCAGATTGAAGCGGTATGTATTGCCGTCCTTTGCGGTATAATCCAGCGCAACAGCACGCGCCTTGATTGTAATGCCGCGCTCACGCTCAATGTCCATATTGTCGAGGAGCTGTTCCTCCATATCGCGGCTTGCAACGGCGCAGGTCTTTTCAAGGATACGGTCTGCGAGCGTCGATTTGCCGTGATCAATATGGGCAATGATGCTGAAATTCCGAATGTTCTGGTTTGCCAAAGGGAGTACCTCCGTTCATAAATGCATTCATATTAGTATACCATATTTATGCGAAAAATGCAAGCGATGAACACGAAAACTGCAAAAAAGCAGCCGCATTCACATGGAACGGGCTGCTTTTCTGTATTATTGCGGTGTAAAACGCTGGGCTGACCAGTATTCCTTCGGCAGAATGAGAACTGCCGGCGTCTGATCCGGTGCTGCCAGAACCGGCAGAAACGGACTGTCGAGTACGCGATGCGGCAGATCCTTCGGGAAGACAATCACCGAGCAGAAATAGAGATCAATGTCCTCGAGCATTTCATCGGGCTGATCCGGATTCGGCATACTGACACTGAATGCTGCGCCGGAACGGTCTGTTTCTGCTGTGAGAATCCGCGCGATCTCACGGAAATGCTCCGGAATCTCAGATTCCGGCATGTTCTTATAGGATGACAACTCATCGCCGATCTCCATGAGCAGTTCCGGATACTTTTCCGCAACCGGATGTGTGGAGAACAGGACATTCGCCGGTAGCTCCAGCTTGTTGTTGTCTTCAAAGAGCATATCATTTGCCTGAATCAGATACGCAAAATAGATCTGTCCGTTTTGAAAGAGCAGATCCTTATCGCGGTAAATGACATGCAGTGCGTCGTGTTTATGCAGCCGCAGCCACAGGGGCTTTGGCAGACTCTTGGATGTGATCCTGTTTTCCTGATAATTCGCACGCATGACCGCAATATGATTTTCCCATGTGTTTTCGGTAACCTGATGCTGCATTTTCTTCTGAAATAAAGCCATTATTTTCTCCCGCCAATATTTATTTCTTTTTATGTTTCCGGCTTCAGAGCGGAATCACTCTGCCCTTCGGCATCCGTGTGACAGGCGGCTCTGTGCGCTGCAAAAGGCAGACGCAGTGTGCAGCGATGCCTTCTTCATTTCCCGTGAAGCCGAGCTTTTCCTCTGTCGTAGCCTTGATGCTGATCTGTGAGATGTCACAGCCGATTGCCTCGCTGAGATTCTGCCGCATCTGCATGATATGCGGTGCCATTTTCGGCGCCTGTGCCAGAATCGTTGCATCGAGATTGCCGAGCGCCCAGCCCTCTTTGCGGATAATTGCCGTCACATGCCGCAGAAGTGCAATGCTGTCTGCACCTGCATACTGCGGATCGGTATCCGGAAAATGCTTTCCGATATCGCCGAGCGCTAGTGCGCCGAGCATTGCATCCATGACTGCATGCGTCAGGACATCCGCATCCGAATGTCCGAGCAGACCGAGTCTGTGCGGAATTTCCACGCCGCCGATGATCAGTTTACGGTTTTCGGTCAGGCGGTGTACATCGTAGCCGTGACCGATCCGGATATCAGCCATTTACTGTTCCTCCTTCAAAAGCAGTGCCTCCGCGACTGCAAAATCCTCCGGTGTTGTCAGCTTGATATTGGAATAGGAGCCTTCTGTCATCATGACCGAGACACCGAGCGCCTCGACAAGCTGGCAGTCGTCGGTGTAATCTTTGCCCTGTTCAGCGGCAAGCCGCATTGCGTCGCGGTAAACGTCAAGCCGGAATACCTGCGGTGTCTGCGTCTGCCAGAGGGATGCACGTTCCGGTGTCGAATCAATAAATCCGCCGTGAACGACCTTGATCGTATCCTTGACCGGTACGCCGAGTGTTGCCGCGTTTGTTCGGCGCGCATCTGCGATGACCTTTTCAATATCCGCAGGACGGATCAGCGGCCGTGCGCCGTCGTGAATCGCAATGTATTTCGCCGGAAAGCTGATTGCACTGACGCCGTTCCGCACACTCTGCTGACGGGTATCGCCGCCGGCTGTGACGGCGACCGGACAGGTGAGCTCCGATTCGATTTCCGCGATTGCGCTGCGGAATTCCAGAATGTCCTTTTCCCGGCAGATAACAACAAGCCCCGCAATGCTTTTGCATTTGCAAAAGCTGCGGAGCACTTGATGCAGAACCGTCGAATCCCCGAGAGGATGCAGGATCTTATGAATGCCGCCCATTCTGGTCGCGTTTCCGGCGCAGACCAGAATGGCAGCGGTATCTTTTTGTTTCATCATGAATCAGTCAACGCCCGGTGCCTTGGTGCCGCAGACTGCACAGAACAGCGCATCGGAGCTGAGCACTTCGCCGCAGTTCGGGCAGACATTCTGTACCGGCTGAACCGGTGCTGCCGGTGTCTCAGGCGTTACGGGAGCAGCAGGCTGCTCAGGGATTTTGTTGCCGCATGCTGCACAGAACAGTGCATCTGCTGCAAGTGCCTGTCCGCAGAACGGGCAGATCGGCTGGACGGCTGCCGGAGCCGGCTCCGCAGCAGCAACAGGTGCAGCCGCACCGCAGTTCGGACAGAATTTCGATCCGATCAGAATCTGACCGCCGCACTCTGCACAGATCACAGTGCCCTCAAGTGCTTCGATCTCACGCTGCTTTGCTGCAAGGCTGTTCTTCAACTCGTTGATCGCCGTAAACATCTCTGCATATTCCGGTGCGGGATTCTCGCTGTTCTCGGCAAAATACTTTTCGCCGATATCGCGGTACCGGTTGCGCAGTTCATTCTCAATCGCCGCAATATCCTTGCGGATCCGGTTTTTATCCGCGAGGGACTTGGCATTGTCGGAAACCTGCTTTGCAGTTCTGGATACAGAAGCGGTCAGTCTGTCAAAAAATTCGATTGCCATAATTCGGTTCCTCCTTCGCAATTACGCCGCATCGGCGTTATCCTCATTATAGCATATTCGCCGGATTTTGTCAACTGACAGTATAACCTGAAAGAGAGAGGGGTGCGCCGCGTTATTTCCGGAAGGCGGTCTCTGCATCCAGCAGCCACGCTGCGGCATATGTGATAAACTGTTCCGTACTCATGCGCTCTGCGATGCCGTCATTTGCCCATGCGGTCAGAATCAGATGCCGGATGCCGCGGTAAACCTGATCGGGATGCATCCGGAATGCGGCGGCGGTTTCCTCCAGCAATCTCTGCAAGGGTTTGTCTGCATCCTCCGCACGGCTGAGAATCACGCAGCAGAGCAGCGGAAAGCTCCTGCTTTCTGCCGGAACCTGAAGCTCCTCCAGAAAAATCCGCAGTGCTGTTTCACGTTCAAATACCGGTATCTTTTCAATCTTCATGCCGCTTTGCCTCCTTTGATTTTCCTCATGCGACCGTTATCATATCACAACCGCCTGCATTTGTCAATCGGATTCGACAGCATTCGACATATAAAATCATTTTGCAGGATTGAAATGCCGGATTCCTGCCGGTTGCAATTCCTGCCGGAACATGGTATAATACATGCAGAAAGAAGGCGTTTTATGAAGCAGAAGCAATTTCTGACGAATACATGGATCGTTGCGGCGCTCGCACTCTTTAGCTGCATTCTCTGGGGAAGCGCGTTTCCGTGCGTGAAAACCGGCTATGCACTGTTCGGCATTCGCAGCAGTGAATGGGCGGAGCAGCTTTTATTCGGTGGGATCCGCTTTGCAATCGCAGGCGTGATGGTGCTGCTGTTCGGGAGTATCCGCGAACGGAAACCGATGATTCCGCGCAGGCAGACGATCCCGAAAATCGGCATCATCAGTCTGTTTCAGACGATTATCCAGTATTTCTGCTATTATATCGGTCTGGCGCATACGAGCGGTGTCAAGGCTTCGGTGCTGGTCGGTACGAATGTCTTTATGGCGATCTTCATCGCGGCGTTTCTCCGGCTCGAATCGCTCACGGCGCGCAAGATCATCGGTTCTGTGATCGGATTTGCAGGACTTGTGCTGATCAATCTCGGCGGACTGCGCGAGGGGCTCTCCTTCAATTTTCTCGGGGACGGGATGATTCTGCTCTGCACGGTTGCGAGCGGATGCTCCTCTGCCTGCATGAAGAAATTTGCTGCGAATGAAAATCCGGTGCTGCTGAGCGGCTGGCAGTTTTTCTTCGGCGGCGCGGTGCTTTCGCTGATCGGCTTTGCAGGCGGCGGAAGGATCTCCGGATTCACGCCGGAATCGACCTGTCTGCTGCTGTATCTGGCATTTATATCCGCTGCGGCATATTCGGTCTGGGCGATGCTGCTGAAGGCAAATCCCGTCTCGAAGGTTGCAGTATTCGGCTTTACAAATCCGATGTTCGGCGTGCTGCTTTCCGCAATTCTGCTGCATGAATGGAATCAGATCAACGGCAGCTTTGTGATTGCTCTGGTGCTGGTCTGCGCCGGTATCATCACGGTCAATCTGGCGCCACATCATCCGGCAGCAGGGGCAGCGGAGAAATCGTAATAATCTTGACATTTCCTGCAAATATATGGTACAATATCGGGGAAGGGGGGATGCCCTGTGGAACTGCGTGTTCTGCGCTATTTTCTTGCGGTTGTGCGCGAGCAGACGGTCTCTGCTGCTGCGGAATCGCTCCACCTGACACAGCCGACGCTTTCCCGTCAGCTTCATGATCTTGAGGAGGAGCTGGGCAAGACGCTTTTTGTCCGCGGAAAGCATAAGATCGAGCTGACTGAGGAGGGAATGCTCCTGCGTAAGCGTGCCGAGCAGATCTTAGAGCTTGTCAGCCGGACGGAAAACGATATTGCGGCAAGTGACGAATCCCTCGCAGGCGATGTGTATCTCGGTGCCGGTGAGACGGATGCGATCAAGCTCGCGGCGCGCGCTGCAAACCGCATGCAGAAGCACTATCCGCTCGTACATCTCCATATTCACAGCGGCGACGGACAGGATGTCATTGACCGCCTTGACAGGGGACTGAGCGATTTCGGCATCGTGTTCACGCCCGTTGATGACAGCAGGCATCATGCGATCCGGCTGCCGCTCAGGGATGAATGGGGGCTGCTCATGCGCAGAGATGCGCCGCTCGCACAGAAATCTGCCATTCAGCCTGCCGATCTGCGCGGCATACCGCTGATCGTATCGCGGCAGCTTTCCGATAAGACACCGCTGACCAAATGGCTCGGGGTGCCGCTCGAAAAGCTCAATGTCGTCTCAACCTATAATCTTGTATATAATGCATCCGTCATGGTGCGTGAGGGCATGGGCTATGCGCTGACGCTCGATAAGCTCATCAATGTCAGCGGAGAAAGTGATCTCTGCTTTCTGCCGCTTGCCCCTGCCGTCTATGCAGAGATGCATCTGATCTGGAATAAATATCAGGTCATGTCGAAATCAGCCGGAAAATTTCTCAGTTTTTTTAAAGCAGAGATCGAAACAGAATCACAAAAGGAGAAAATATGAAAAAAATCGTACTCGCTGCTGCCGCACTCAGCATGATGACCGTGCTGACCGGCTGCGTAAACCCGTTCAAGGAGCGTCCGCTGACTGAGGAGCAGAAGCTGAAATATGCTTCGCACAATGTCTCGCTGATCACGCTTTCGGAAGCCGCTGCAAAGCCGGATTCGCCCTTTTCGATGGAGGATGTTCATGCACTGCGTGATTATCTGATCACGAAGCCGGCGGATACCGATTTCAGCAGCAAGCCCTATGATCTCGATGAGAACGGCATCTGGAATGCCGATGATTTTTCGCTGATGAAACAGGCGATCCTTGCCGGTAATTACTTGAGCCTGCGTTATCAGCTCGTGGAAAATATCGACGACTGCGACCGTACGCTGCAGCAGGAGTTTGAAGCCGCGTCCCAAAAGACGGAACGGTACGTTTACGTCATGAGACTGCTCCTCTGGACCACGCTGACCGTCATCATGGTGATCTTGTCGGTCACGTTCGTGATGTTCTTTGAGCTGATCGTCAAGCCGGTCAGGAAGTATTCGGAGGCGATCGACGAGAATCGGAGCATCAAGCAGGTCAGAGCCATTGCCGAGCTTCGTCGGCTCGTCAACGCGCATAACAACCAGTGGGAACGCCGGAACAAGCTGGAAGCCATTCTGCGCACCGCGGCGGAGACCGACTCGCTGACCGGATTACAGAACCGCTATTGCATGGAGCGCGATCTGATCGAGAACGAGAACGAGGACGGTTCGATGGGCGTTCTCTTGTT
>JAGKVC010000119.1 GCA_021152595.1 Clostridia bacterium | reverse complement strand
CTCTGTTTTCGCTCAGCATTCTACTCAGCTCCCTTCACCTATATTATACCACATAAATGCGAAAAAGCCCAGCTTTCGCTGGACTTTTTCGACAGGCTGTAACGTCAAGGTTCTTATGACCTTGACGTTTTAGTTTTATACACTAAAAAAAATAAAAATGGTTTGGTGAGACTCACCAAGATTCTTTTTTCATTCTGTGCTATAATACAGCCATAGCAAACAGCAATCATCATCACAACAAAGGAGAGTCTGCTATGACGAACGAAACCACTTTATATTTTGATTTGGGATAATCTGCATTTCAAATCCAAACTCCAATAAACCAATCAACAGTACAAAGTACAGAAAGGAAATGAAAAAAATGAATAAAGAAACCAAACTCAGAGGGATTATCGCCTTAGTATTTACATTTTTCTCAATTGCACTGACCCTTGTCTTTTTCGTCCTCTGCCTGAAAGACGGCGAAAGCTTACTCGGAACGTTAGCTGCCGCCCCAATGCTCGGATTCACTTTCGGAGGCATGATCGTAGGCTTTTGCCACGCATCCGTAATCCACCAGAAGATCAAGGGACTGCTCCTGATACCTATTGCAGGGTGGGCGATTTATCTGGTGCTTATCATCGGCATCCCCTATCTCGGCGGCTGGATTTTCATGCTCGCTGACCTGTTCAGATACCTGAAAGCCAAAAAAGAGGTGCAATCATGATTCCAAACAGAATACTTGTCGAAAGCGCATCGGGCAGTACGGAGCATGAGCTTTGCTCCGTACTCGCCGCAGACGGCAATCTCATGCTGGACGGCGACATCACAACAGAAACCGTCATGCGGTTCATACCGCTTTTGCAGTACATGGCGAAAGAGCAGAAAGATGTCACGATCTACCTCAACAGCCGAGGCGGTGAGATCGAGGCAGGGCTTTCGCTGTACGATGCGATTCAGGCATACCCATATACGATCAACATCATTTGCGTAGAGCTTGCGGCAAGTATGGCGGCGTTGCTGCTCGCATCTGCCCCAAAAGGGCACCGATTCATCCTGCCACATTCAAAGGTGCTGATTCACGAACCTTTGATTTCAAAGGGCTTTGGCGGTTCTGCAACCAATATCGAAAAAACCGCTCAACGCATACTTGATGTCAAAACACAGATGAATACACTATTTGCAAAGCATACCGGAAAAACCATTGACGAAATCAACGAAGCAACCGCATACGATCATCTGATGACCGCTGAAGAAGCTATTTCATTCGGCATTTGTGATGCCATTGGCTCAGTTTATGAGGGAGGTTATTCGATATGAGCAGATACGCGCCCAAAAACTGCACGCAAAATCCCGATGACTTTGAAGAAATGTTCCCGCCTGATTTCCTGCCGTTTCCGGATAAACCGAAAGAACCGCCTGATGATGCGTTCGAGGACTATTACGATACGGATGACTTTCCTGAACTGCCTGACGATGAAGATGTTAGCTGCCATGAAACACCCGAACAGATCACAGAAGCCTTCAATAAAGCAAGATTCATTTTTGCTGAAGGCGTGTCCCGTTCGCTGAATGACTATGAAACAGGACTGAACAACAATGTATGCATAGTCGGAGGCAGCGGCACAGGAAAAACCACCAGCTTCATTGAGCCGAATATCATTGAACCGCAAGGTTCAATGATACTTTCCGACCCGAAAGGAACTCTTTTGCAGAAATACGGTGATTTCTTAAAGTCAATCGGCTATATGCTGAAGATCGTGAATCTACCGTATCCTGATAAATCAGTCTGCTGGAATCCGCTGAGTAATCTCCATTCTACACAGGATATAGTGTGTTTGGCTAATGCAATTGTTTTTGACTCCCGCTCGGTTTGTACATCAGACCCGTTCTGGGATAACGCCAATGTCATGTATCTGTGTGCGTTGATTGGATACATGGTCGAGGCAAAGTACATTCCCTTTAATTTTCGCGGGCTGCTCCGACTTATGGACGAGGGAGAGCGATTTACGCGCAGAATCGAGCGGGAAGGATACCGCCAGAACACCGAAAAAGCCTCAAAGCTCGCTGACAGGTTTGAACGGCTTCACCGGAACAACCGCAATAGCTGGGCGTATGAGCAGTTCAAAGCAGTCGATTCTGCCTCAGAGAAAACCTATGATTCTATCCGTGTTACACTCGCGGCAAAGCTGGCAAATTTCACGTCCCGTGAACTTGAAAAGATGATGTCAGACAACGAGATTGACTTTGCAGACATTGCAAAGCAACGCACCGCAGTATTTGTTCTCCAGAGCGACACCGACCGTTCAATGGACACTCTTGTCAACCTATTCTTCTCGCAGGCGATCAACAGCCTGATTTCATATGCCAATACCTGTGAAAATCAGCGCTTGCCAATTCCTGTGCGCTTTTTCCTTGACGATTATGGTGCAACTACTGCGATCGACAACCTTGACACGATCATTTCTACGATTCGTTCCCGTGCAATCTCCGTATCGCTGATTCTCCAATCTGAGGCACAGCTAGAAAACCGCCGCAAATTGGGCGCTGACAAGACTATTCTTGCAAACTGTGACACCTACATCTACATGGGCGGCAATGACATAGAAACAGCAAGGGCAGTCAGCCAGCGGTGCAACAAACCGCTCGAACAGGTGCTTTATATGCCTGTCGGTCACTGCTGGGTATTTCAGCGCGGAAAAAAGCCAGTTTATGCTGAGATTGCACCTCGTCCCAATCTTCATGAGCTTGAAAAGCATCTTCGTGAGCATGACAGCGATAATATGTGAAATGAAAGACAAATTTGTCCCTTGTCCTCCCCTAGTAGGAGGACAAGGGAATACGATCGACTGTCAAATCATGCTTCAAAATTATCTGGGATGAATGAATTGCTCCATATAATATGCACCATGAAACATAATAGCCTTTACTGCATGGGAAGCTGCTTCTTCGATTGCTTCCATGTCATAATCAAAGCCCAGATCATTCGCAAACACAAACGGCTCAATTTTTCGTTTCATTTTAATGCCAAGCTGATTCCAATAATCAACTTTGTTTTGGTTTTCACGGAGAAGACAGATCAGAACTCTTTCTGTGTCGTTCAGCTTTGCAGACAAATTTGTCCCCTGATTTGCTGAGAAAAATATTTTGACTTTTGGCAAACGCTCTTTGGTATCGTACAGCCAGAATTCAGACAAAGGATTTCCCACAGTAATTTCCAATCTTGTAAGATCATAAGATAAATTGCTTTCTTTCCTCTTGTCATAAAGTTTTACATGACCGATATTGTTGCGTACCTTGCCGAGATATTCTGTTTTTGCATCCTTTGAAGCATGATAATCTAATTTAGCACGCCTGTCCTTTATGAGATGTACAAATGCTTTGCTGATTGGAATGTCGATAGCAATATCCATTTTTTCACGCTGCAATCCAACTCTAATGAACTGAGGTGACTTACCCATGATTCGAGCTGCATCATTAACGGGGACATTCCGTCCGCCGTAGTCAATCCTTGCCATTTCAGGCATCCTCACCATCCTCTCTCTTCTCATCCGCGAGCTTGTCGATGATTGCACAAATCTCGCTTTCCTTCGCTTCTGTGAGAGGGTGACGCAAAAGTTTGCTGAAATTGCTGTCCCTCATTCCGAGCGCTTCTGCAATCTGCCAGAGCAATATGCCGCTTTCTTTGGCATATTCTCTGACAAATTCGTTTGCATGTTTCATTCACATTGTTCCTTTCTGACAAGCTTATTATTCTGCTTTGCTTGTCTATGATTATTATACTTGATTGGGAGACACAAAACTAGGTGTAACAATCCCCTCGAAAAAGTAACGTTTTTTCTGTGACATAACAAGATTACTTAGGAGGTAATTAAAATGTACAATTTTGATGTGTCCGATTATGATGTTGTCGCATATATGCCTATATCTGCTGAAACGCCTTTCTGGAAAGTTTTTATGTATAGCGAAAAAAACGCATCCTACGAATTTCTGAATAATCTTCCCATCGGTGCTATGACTGCAATAGGGCTAAACAGTATAGTAGAATCATATAATGAAACCTTTAGAGCCAGCTTTCAGGGTTTTTACAAAAGCGCAGTCATTTATAACCATATAAGATATCTTTCTCCTGAAAAGCTCTGTAAACTGATTGATTATTTTAACGAACTTGCTGAGATGTGTGAGATTGCAAAAAGGAGAGGGAGAGGCAGAAAAATCTCGTATGAAGATTATGAGTTACTTCGTCCCTTCTATCTTAAATTGAAAGATGTTGCGTTTATTGCCGATCTAAAAGAAGTGTTTGATATTGATTATGCCTTCGATTATCTTCATTGCGATGGCTTACTAAAGGTCAGAGATTATGATACTATAATCAAAAAGACATCTATTAAAACACTCGTCGATGGTAAGGATTATCAGGAATTTTTACTTGCTGATCTCGATGCGTTTTTCGCACTGGATTTAGAGATAGTACTGTTTGGAACTGGAGCATTTCCGAAGTTTCAAATGTGTTGTGAATGTGGAGAGGTATTTGTGACCAAAAACTTGAAGAGTCAATATTGTCCCAAATGTGATGATGCTACCAAACGTTCAAGAATCCGCAAGAGGAGATGGCGTAAGAATAAAATAAATTATCATGCTGAAAAAGTCAACGACCTTTATAAACAACTCATTGAATTTATAAGAGCAAGAAACGAAGATGATAGCCAGATTTGCAAAGAGCAAGGTGAGTTTCTGAAGGATCTGGATAATTTGAAGAAAGCTGTCAGAGAACATACAACATTTGATTTCGCTGATACTATGACGGAAGAACAGGTTATAAAGTGGATGAATACGAAGTGTGACAATCTTAAAGACAGATTAAAAACGTATGATTATAAATAATAATGATACATAACCAATGAGAGGAGCATCCTATGGCAAAAACAATGAAGCGAGCAAACGGAACGGGCGCAATCACAAAGGTATCGGGCAGACGGAGAAAGCCATATCAGGCGATGGTAACACTGGGATGGGATGACAATGGCAAGCAAATCCGTAAATCACTTGGCTACTTTGAGACACACGATAAAGCTGTGATCGCATTAGCGAACTACCATGAAA
The DNA here is from genome assembly GCA_021152595.1 of Clostridia bacterium. Lineage (GTDB taxonomy): Bacteria > Bacillota > Clostridia > Oscillospirales > Ruminococcaceae > Firm-04. The sequence continues at coordinate 5,907 of JAGKVC010000119.1, read as the reverse complement.
ATCCCTATGACATCACAGGCGGAAAAGCTACATTCAGCGATGTGTACGAGAAATGGAGCGCACAGAAGTATCCCGCAATCAGTCAATCCAATGTTCATGCCTATCAAGCCGCATATAAGCGCTGCGTTTTCTTGTATCAAAAGAGATTTAAGGACATTGGCATAGATGATCTCCAATATGTTGTTGATACAGCAGATTGCAACTATCCTACGCTCAAAAAGATTAAATCGTTGCTTTCGCAGCTCTATGTCTATGCAGTACCAAGAAAGCTCACGGACAGGGATTACTCCGATGCGGTAAACATCGAGAAGTTTAAGGACAAGAACCCCAACAAACGCAATAGAGATGCATTTACTGCCAACCAGATTGAAAAGATTAAGACACTCGATCAGACAGAAGTCGCTATGACAGTTCTTATGCTAATCTACTCCGGAATGAGAATTAGTGAGTTTCTGAATCTCAAAAAAGAGGATTGCCACCTCAACGAGCATTATATTGATGTAATTGCATCCAAAACCGACAACGGAATCCGCAAAGTTCCGATTGCTGATAAGACAATGGCGTATTGGCAGCACTTCTTTGCGAAAAGCGGAAACGAATATCTTGTGTATATGGATGAAGCGGTTTATATGTACGCTCGTCCCAGAATTTAAGATAAGCAGCGTAAACACCAGTTATGTTTGAATAAACGGGACAGCGTTAATAAGAGCCGAAAGAAGATAGAAGTATTCATCTTCCGAGATCAGTTCTTCGGTGTGCCATTTTTCAATAGTCAGTCTGATAATATCAATTTTCATTGCATTTTCAGGCTGAAAATACATTCTTTCACAATCGCCAACAGGACTATAATTGTTGTAAATGAAACATTGGTCTATTTCATAACTTGTGTCCGCAATAGTCAATGCATTCAGATACCTAACAGGATCTGCAATACCCAGCTTCTTGAAAGAAGGTTTCCTGTTCAACCCGATAGATGCTCTTGACATTACATAGCTGAAATAAAGGAAGTCATTGCTGATCGTTCTATACCCATTAGACTTGAAACTATTTGAAACTATCCCGGAGCCTGCAAACAGATCCACGACCGATGAAACTTTCGGTATCTCGGACGTTATGACGTTATTGATATTTTCTAACAAAAGACTTTTTCCACCGATATACCGCATTTTAACTCCTACTCGCAAACATAAAAAATATATAATAATCCATTTTTATTATACCACAAAGCCAAATGAAAGTCAACGGAGTTTCTGTAAAACAACCTCGACTCCATTGGAATCAAAGTCCCCATAATCACTTATTCTCCGCCAACGCCTTATCCCTGAAAGCCTTTATAACTGCTTCCTGTTCCTCAATCGTATGAGCCAGCTCCGCAACAGGCAATCCAAATTCAACACATTCCGCCAGCTTGCTGTCAACGATAGTCTTGCATTTCTTTTTCAGATCATCAAACTCGTCCATGACGTATGGGCTGACTTTGGCTATCCTCAAATCTTTTTTCTTGTTTCTGACATAGGCGGTGTAATTATCCATGTCACGGGTGTAGTCACTGTTTTTACGTTTCTCCCTTATCATCTGATTTTTCAGCCTTTTATTTTCAGCAAGACATTCTTCACGTTCACAGCACACAGCTTCTTCCGTTCCGAGAAAATGACGGTGACAGAACCTGCACTCACATACTTTAAGTCCGGCATTGAACACTGCGAAACTGAATTCATAGAAGAAAGTAAGCAGAGGCTTATCGGCAACACGATACACTATGTTTGTATTCTCGGTGCGAATGACAGCAAGCTGCGATCTCGGAGTTGCGACCAGAATTTCGCCCGTAGCCGAGTAGTCAAAATTACGCTCATCGTTCATAGCCTGCAATATCTCGTCAAACTGCTTCTGAAGCTCGGTCCTTGCCGTTTCCACCAGCTTTTTATGGTTGAACCTCTTTTTAACATAGTCCTTCGGCATCAGAATAGGTTCACCGATATTCATATAAGCTACCGTAAGCAGATTGCTGTAATACTTGAAAAATACGTTGTCGCTGTTTTGGATAACAGCAGACTCCACGTTTTTTACAAGCTCTTGAACCTTGATACGCTCATTCAGACCGCTCATCATAGTGATACGCAGATTTTCAAATATCTCGCTGCGGTTATTACGAAAATCTTCAAGCTGGGATAGTATCTCATCAAACGTATAGACCTTTTCTTTTTCAGAAGCCGACAGAAGTTCATTCTTATTGATAGACCACACGATACTCACGGTGCGGTCTTTTTCATTTATACGGTATAACAGCATATTCTAACCTCTCCTTTGATACGATAACTTGCATATTCGTATATACTGATTATACGCTTGATACGGTATCTTGTCAAGACTATTTGCGTATTTTTTTAAAATTTACCGTATATTTTACAGTATATACGAATTTCGTTTGCTTTGTTATCGTTTCGTATGGTACAATGTTCATGTCAGCAAGAGAAAGACAGCTGACAGCGGAGCAGCATACTTCATGTTGACCGCAACAATTATAAAGCGCTTTATAAAATATCAAACGAAAGGACGATGATTGATCGTTGAACAATGAAACACAGTGGGTTCAGCCCACACCCCTCCGACCCGACGGGACAAACCTCCTGCCGTTCCCTGTGAACGCTCTCCCACCTATTATAGGAGACATGGCGCAAGCGATAGCGACAACCACCTCAACGGACGTTGCAATGGCAGGGACTTCAATACTCTCGGCGGTGAGCTACTGCTTTTCGGGAGTATATCGAATGTCCGCCAAGCGTGACCACACCGAGCCGCTTGTGCTTTACTCACTCACCGTGGCTGAGCCCAGCTTCAAGAAATCGCCTGTTATTTCTTTGGTGAAGCGACCCTACGCAACATTCGCCCACGACTGGAACGAAAGCAACAAGCAGGACATTTTCAAGTCGCAGGCTGAACGTAAGCTGTTGGAGAGCAAAATGCTCGCTCTTGAAAAGAAAGATGATGTGACCGCCGAGGAGATAGCAAAACTTCAAACTGACCTGAGCAATATTCCTCAGAGCAATTTCCGTAGGATAGCGGTGGACGATGTTACTCCTGAATCGCTGGTACGTCTGCTTGAAGAGAATGGAACGCTCCTGATGATCTCGGACGAGGCAGGAATGCTCGGTAATTTCTGCGGGCGATACAGCAACAATGTGCCTAATATTGACCTGCTGTTGAAGTGCTGGAACGGTGAAACGTTCATAAGCGACAGAGCAACACGAGCGAGTATTGTTCTCAAAAAGCCGTATATGAGCGTTTGCCTTGCGTGTCAGCCCTATGTGTTCGACAACATGATAAACAACACTGCGTTCCGTGGCAGCGGATTGATAGCACGTTTTCTCTATTGTTTCCCGAAAAGCAATATCGGCACACGCAAGTATGACACACAGGCTGTTCCCGAAACGGTGACTGTGAACTACAAGAATTTGGTCTACAAGCTGTTGCAGGACAAGTTCACATATCATAGTGACATGGAGAAGTATCTCCACTTCGACCACAAGGCTTACGGCGAGTTCGTGGACTACTACAACAATTACATTGAACCTCAGCTTGTCACCGATATGGCTTTCTGCAAAGATTGGGGCGGCAAGTATCACGGACTTATCCTGCGTTTGTGCGGTATCATTCACTGTATCAAGTGTGCGCTGAACGGCTGTGACCCCGTTGAAAAGCGTGTTGATCTGGACACCTTCTGCAATGCCATTGAGATAGGCGAATACTTCCGTGAACAGGCGATATATGCTTACAGTTTGGGTGATACCGACTTTGCAACCGTAAAAGCCGAGAGAGTACTTGCTAAGATATGCTCAAAGCGTATCACAAAAATCAGGCAAAACGATCTGCACCACCTTTGCAGATGCACCCTGTTCAAGAACGCTCAGGACTTCAATGAAACGATAGATATGCTTGAAGAGTACGGCTATCTTCGCCGTTTTACAAGCAAGGGTTCAAACAACAAGACCGTGACCGATATTGAGGTCAATCCGCACGTTTTCAGTTAAGGGAATCTGTCTTTTGCACCTTTTGAGCTTTTTGAGATGCAAAAGGTGCAAAAATCCCAAAATCCATAAAACACAAACCGTAGAAAGAGAGAGGTTTACACTATGAATACAACACAGAAAAAAGAAATCGTAGACAACATTCTGGAGCTGCTCATTCAGCTCACCGAGGACGGGGAGAACTCCACTCCGCAGACCACTACCGCACCGACTTCTAACAAGGTCGAGATGCTGACTATCAAGGAGAGTGCCGCACTCATCAGCGGACTTTCCGAACACACCGTCCGCCAGCTTGTGAAGCAGGGAAAGGTCAAGTCCGTCCGCACTGGCGAGGGCAGGAACGGAAAAATCCTTGTGAACAAGGCTGACCTTGTGGAGTATTTTCAGGGAAAGGGGGCGTGAGAAATGAGCAAGATTGAAACGCTGAAATTCTTCCTCTGGAAAAGAAGCGGTCTGCATCTCCGTGATGCACTCGCTCGCTACTATCTTTACCTGTCTAACGAGGAGATCAGGCTCTACGAAAATGAGATCGACCAGCTGCTCGAAACTCTCGATGTCGAGGAGGAGCCACCGTTCTGATTTTTATGATCTCGGAGCGAGTGTTTTTACAGAATCCGAGCTGAGATTTTTGAAGAAAAATATCATTTCCGATATGGTGTTTTTCAAAAATGTAATGCGGATTTTTGAATAAATGCGCCCACATTTTCGGCTGCTCCGTCAGCCGTTCAGCCTCGCAGAGCCACATTAGCATTTTTGATAGTCCGAGTAGGCTGTCAAAAGTGCTATGGGGTTACTGGCGGCGCTTTGCACCGAAAGTAAATTCCGCTGCTACGCAGCGTTCTATGCTACCCGGTCATAAGGGTCAGCACGATGCTCCTGCATCGTTCCCGACTTTGTCGGGATCCTCCCGTAAGGGAGTCGTTCGCTAACCATTCAAACAAAACTTAGAAAGAGAGATGTTACGTTTGAGTAAAACTATTTCAATGTGCCAGGGCAAAGGCAGCCTGTCGCACAACAACAGAGAGTTCACTGCCAAGAATATCGACCCGTCCAGAACGCCCGATAATATCATCTTCAAACAGCAAGATTTGGGCGAAGCATATCACCGGCTTTTTGACGGTGTGATAGCTAACTATAATGCAAAACAAAAGAGGAATGACAGAAAGATTCCTGACTACTTTCAGCACCTGTTCAATCGTGAGCCGAGCAAGTCGGTTATCACGGGTGCAAACAAGCAGAAAAGTTTCTATGAGGACTTGGTGCAGATCGGCACGAAAGATGATACGAGTGTCGGCACTCCCGATGCGGAAATTGCTGTTGCCTGTCTGAAAGAATACATGGAAGATTTTCAGGAGAGAAACCCGAACTTTTATGTGTTCAATGCCGTGATGCACCTTGATGAAGCAACTCCCCATTTGCACATCGACTATATCCCCCTCGGACACTTCTTCAACGGTCTTGAAAAGCGAAATGCAATGGCGAGAGCTTTAGAAGAAATGGGCTACGGCAAAGGTGCGAATGCAATTAACCGCTGGCGGCTCTCAGAGTGGAAAGTCCTGCACGATATTTGCGCCAAACACGGTTTTGAGATCAACGAACCTAAGAAGTCCAGAGGTTACAGCTTTACAACGGCTGAATATGGCGAGTACAAGGACACGATCAAAGCCCTTGAAGAAGAAAAAGCGCAAGCCGAGAATGAGCGAGACGAAGCCCAAGCGGAGCTTGAAAAGATCGCTCAGAAGCGTGTGAAGCTCGATGATATAGACAAGCTCGATACAGGCAAGACAATGTTCGGGGGTAAGGTCACAGTCGCAAAAGATGACTGGGAGAATATCACGGCTCTTGCAAAGCGTGAGGTCGCATCAACTAAGCAGGTCAGAAA
>JAGKVC010000118.1 GCA_021152595.1 Clostridia bacterium | reverse complement strand
CTCGTTCCTCAAGGAAATGTATGCGGTCGATCTCGGTGTCATGAACAATGCATCCTCCGAGTTCACGATCGTCAACAGCAAGGCGAGACTTGAGCTTCCTTCCGGTCTTTCCCTTGCAGCAACCACCAAGAACAACAATCATCTGACACAGGATATGGGCGACATCCCCGGACAGCAGCGCAAAACCGTCTCGTGGACGGTCCGCGGCGACAAGAAGGGCGAATACAATGTATCCGCTGATTTCTCCGGTACGCTGATGCCGTTCAATGTTCCAGTTTATGCATCCTTCAAGACAGAGCAGCCGTTCTCGGTTCATGTCGGCAGCGGCCTGCACCTGTATATCTACCCCGAGGAAATCGGTTATATCGGAGACAGCTACTATATCCAGTATGCACTCTGCAATGAGGGCTCCGATACGATCTATCAGCTCAAGACTTCCTTCGGTCTCCCGAGAGATCCCGGTCAGAAGCAGAAGGTCATCATCATTCATCCGGACGGCACAAAAGAAGTGCAGGAGGATGAGGTTCCGGGCTATGTGCTGACGGATGTCCCGAACAAGTGCCAGCTTGTCCCTGTGACATACGGCGATCAGCATCTTGAGATCGGCATGTTCTCACCGGGCGAAGCAATCTACGGCACCTATATGACAACATTCAGCGGTGACGGCGATCCGGATGAGGTTCGCTACCGCCTGATCGACTCCATTGTGACCGGTCTCGAGGAAACGGATATTCAGGTTACGGTTTCTCCGATCCCGAGCCACATCACCAAGTATAATGTCCAGATCGAAATTGTCCCGAACAAGTGGGGCGATCCGGTCGATATGACAACCGGCGCATTCACGGATGAAGCAGAGGCAATCGCGGTGCAGGGCGCACTTTCCCCGATCGCTCTCGATCTGCATTACAATTCCCTGAATGCTGACCAGTGCGGCACAGTCGGCTACGGCTGGAGCCACGACTACGAAACACATCTGGAAATGCGCGGCAACACCGTCGAAGTCTACTGGGATTCGGCAAACCATGCAACCTTCCTCAGCCGTGCAGCAGCAAACAATGAGGTGAACGGTCAGCTTCTGACATCCAACCTGATCCGTCTCGATGCAGAGGATCACGGCGGATACAAGGAGTTTATCCCGCTCAGCCGCGGCATGGACGGCTATGTCCTCTGCCGTGAGCTTGACAACACCTTTACCCTCGAAAAGCCGGACGGCTCCAGAGTCTATTTTGATGAAAACGGTCAGATGACGCAGATCAAGACCAATCAGGATCAGACGATCTCGCTGAGCAGAACCGGCAATGCAATCAAGGTCACGGAGGATATGTCCGGTGCAAGCATGACGCTCATCACCAACGACGACGGCTTTGTGACCGGTGTCCGCGATGAGAGCGGCAGATCCGCAGTTCTCGCATATGAGGACGGCAAGCTCGTTTCCCTGACGAATCCGGCAGGCGACAAGGTCAACTACGCTTACGATGAAAAGGGCAGACTGATCTCTGCAACCGTCGAGGGCGAGAAGACACCGTATGTCATCAACGAGTATGATGATAATAACCGTGTCACGAAGCAGTATGACGGCGTCGGCAATGTTTCGGAGTTCAGCTTCGAGACCGACGGCAGCTTCAATATGACCGCATCCTGCACAGACAGAAACGGCGAGACGGTTCAGTTCAAGTCCGACAGCATGGGCAGAACACTCGGCATCACCGATCAGAACGGTCACACCACCTCCTATGCGTATGACACCAAGGGCAATCTGCTCGCGGAGACAAACGCAAAGGGCAAGGCAAGACGCTTTGCGTATGACAAGTACGGCAATGTGACAAAGCTCTATGATTACGACGGCAATGTCACCGAAATGACCTATGACGACTTCGGCAATGTTACAAAGATTACCGGCGCAGGCGGCGAGCAGAGTACCTACAAGTACAACAGCATCAATCTGATCACCGCGCAGACAGAAAACTCCGGTATCAAGCGCACCTACACCTATAATAACTACGGTCAGAGAACCTCGGAAACCATCAGCGGTCTCGGTACGACGACCTACGGCTACACAGACGGCAGAATGACCTCTGTGACCGATCCGCTCGATCATCAGAAGACAATTACCTACGATGCAGCAGGCAATGTCTATTCCGAGACGGATGCGGACGGCAATGAAACGGTCTATACCTACGATGCACTCGGCAGAGCCCTGAGCATGACCAATGCAGACGGCACGACGAGCTACACCTACGATGCAAGAGGCAATCAGACCAGCGTCACCGATCCGAACGGCAATACCACCACATTCTTCTACAACGGCAACAATCAGGTGGTCAAGTCCGTTGACGGCAACGGTGCAGAGACAACATTTGAATATGACAAAGAGGGCAGACTGCTCAAGACCACCTATGCAGACGGCACCACCGACACCAAGACCTATGATGCAGTCGGCAATGTTCTCACCTCGGTCAATGCAAAGGGTGAGAAAGTCGAGTACACCTATGACGCTGTCGATCAGGTGATCTCGCAGAGCGTTGTCAGCGGCAAGGAAAAGCATACAACCAGCTTCACCTACCTTGCAAACGGCAAGCTCGCATCGACAACCTATCCGGACGGCAGCACTGAGAGCTACGAGTACGATCTCGCAGGCAGAATGCTCAGCGTGACCGATGCTTCCGGCAATCAGACTGTCATGACCTATGACAGCAACGGCAATATGCTGACCTCGACCGATGCAGAGGGCAACAAGACTGTCTATACCTATGACGCATACGGCAGAGTCCTCAGCATGACCGATCCGAACGGCAATGTCACGACCTATGATGAATATGACGTAAACGGCAACTGCCTCCAGTCCACGCTTCCGAACGGCCTTGTTGTAACGCATACCTATGATGCGCTCGGCAGACTGATCAAGAGCGTGACCGGCGAAATCTCGATCCTGTACACCTATGATGCAGCAGGCAGAGTCACAAGCTATACCGATGCAGAAGGTCATGTCTTCACGATGCAGTACGACGCGAACGGCAACACCGTTTCGATGACGGATGCAAACGGCGACACGATCCAGCAGAATACCTATGACGCTGTCAACCAGCTCACCATGACAGAGGATATTCTCGGTGTCCAGACGAAGTACGAATACAACCAGGTCGGACAGATCCTCAAGACGGTTGAAAATCTCAACACAACACGCGAGAAGACGACAGAATACACCTACGACGATGCAGGCAGACTCCTCAGCTCCACGGATGCGGAAAACGGTACCGCTTCCTATGAGTATGACGGCTTCGGCAACATCACCGCAATGGTGGATCCGAACGGCGGCAAGACAGAATATACCTATGACAGCATGGGCAGAGTGCTCTCCGTCCTGAATGCGATCGGCAGCAAGAATACCTACGCCTACAACGCAGAAGGACTGCTGGAATCCGCTGTCAACGCACGCGGTCAGGAGACCACCTACACCTACTACAAGAACGGCTGGATCAAGAGCTTCACTGATTCGCTCGGCACCGTTTCGTATACCTATGACGGAAACGGCAACGTGCTGACCGTCACCGATGAAAATGGCACGATCACACGCGAATACAACGAGATGAATCAGGTGACGAAGTACACCGACTTCCGCGGTCAGACGGTTGAATATGCCTATGACCAGCTCGGCAATCTGATCACGCTGACCTATCCCGGCGGCAGAATCGTCAAGTACAGCTACTACAAGGACGGCAGCGTCAAGAGTGTGACCGACTGGGACGACCGCACAACATCCTATGAGTATGACAGCAACGGCAGACTGACAAAGACCACCCGTCCGGACGGCAGCGTCGAAACACGCGGCTATGACAAGGCAGGCAGACTGATCCGTCAGGAGGATGTCAACGGCGAAACGATCATCAATGTTTGCGATTATGCCTATGATGATGCCGGAAACATCACCTCTGTCAGCATGTCGAACGGTACGGAATTCTCCTCGCTGACCAATGCGGAAATGGAATACGACGCAGCAAACCGTCTGATCAAGTACAACGGTGAGGCTGTCAAGTATGACGCAGACGGCAATATGATCTACGGTCCGGTGAACGGCGTGATGTCCGAGCTGACCTATGACTGCCGGAACAGACTGACCTCCGCAGGCGGTGTCTCCTACGTTTACGACGCAGAAAACAACCGCATCAGCATGACAAACGGCGATTCCACGACATACTTCACCTATGACACAGTTGCACAGGTCAGCAGAGTTCTGACAGCAGAGACCGGCGACAAGACCGTATACTATGTCTACGGCACGGGACTGGTTTCGCAGGAGGACGACGAAAATCTCCTTTACTACCACTTCAATAACCTCGGCAGCACGCAGGCATTGACGACGCTTGACGGCGAAGTCGCTGATACCTTCGAGTACGGTCCTTACGGCGAGCTGACCTCGGCAAACAAGTACGGCGTACTGTTCCTTTACAACGGTGAATACGGCGTTGCAACCGATGCAAACGGCCTGTATTACATGCGCGCGCGTTACTACAACCCCGAGATCAAGCGCTTTATCAATCAGGACGTTGTGATCGGAGAGGTCACGAATACCCCGTCCATGAACCGTTATGCTTATGTTCAGGGCAACCCGATCAGCTATGTCGATCCGTTCGGACTCAGTCCGGGACTCGGCTGGAAGTTCTGGGGACATCTTGCACTGAATGTACTCGGCATGCTGACGATGATCCCGACACCGGTCACATTTGCAATCGGCGCAATCGCAAACATCGCAAATGCGGCATGGTATGCTTCTGAGGGCGACTGGTTCTCGGCGGCAGGCTGCGCAGTTTCGCTCTTCGGCGGTGCATTCAAGCTGCTTGGTGCGGCCGGTAAGGCAGGACAGCTCTCGAGCTTCGGCTGCCACCTGCATCAGGTGATGAAGTACGCAAGCTGTGTCGGTGACATCGCGCTCGGCGCCTATGACATGTACAAGGTCGGCAGCAACATCTATGACAAGGCATCCAAGGGCGAGCTGACATTCGGTGACGTTCTGAGCGCAACCTTCCAGGTCGGTATGGACGCTATGCAGATCGCAGGCGGTATTGACGGTCTCGGCGACAAGGTGCGTTACTGCTTCGTGGCAGGCACGCCGGTCGAAACCGAGGACGGTCAGAAGCCGATCGAGGAGATCGAAGTCGGCGATCAGGTCCTCTCGCAGGATCCGGTTACTGGTGATGTGACCTACAAGACGGTTCTGAAAACCAGTGTCAACGAAACGACAGAGCTGATTCATGTCTTTGTCGGCGGCGACGAGATCCAGACAACACCTTCGCATCCGTTCTACGTTGCGCAGTTTGGCTGGACCGATGCAGTCAACCTCCGCGCAGGCGATGTACTGGTGCTTTCCAACGGCGAATATGTCGTTGTTGAGAAGGTACAGCATGAGATTCTCGAATCTCCGGTCAAGGTCTATAACTTTGATGTTGATGACTACCATACGTACTTCGTCGGCAAAGAGCCGGTTCTGGTGCATAATGGTACTTGCACAACAGGTGCGGATGATGCAACTGCTGTGGTTGATGATGCCGCTGGGCAGGCGAAGAAGGAACCATATGTAAGATATGACAAATCATATAGTTCTTCCGGTCCGAAGGGCAAAGGTCCTAACGGAGGCAGATTACAGGCACATCATGGTTTGCAGCAGGAGTGGGCTAAAGAGAATCTTGCGAAATATGGATATAGTGCGGGAAAAGCGCCGACCGTAACAATAGAGACAGGCGTAGGGTATCCTCACACTGCTATATCTAAAGCACAAAATGCTAGAAGAAATGCTCGTGTTGCGGCAGGTCTGCCAAAATGGGGAACATCTTTGCAGGAAGAACTACAGTTTATTGTTGAAGATTTTAGAAATGCAGGCTTTGGAGATGATGTTATTTCTAAAGTGTTGGATCAGCAATACGGAATGCTTGATAAATTAAAAGTACCCTATACAAAAATTAAATTGTAAAGGAGAAGTGTTATATGAGTATTCTTGATGAGGCGAATCATTTGATAGAGATTGCTGCTTTTGAGAAAGGGAGTTCTGAGTCTGAAATAGCACGTTTGAAAGATTTTTCTCCTGTGGATTTACCTGATGATTATTTAGGTATCATATCTGAAAAAACTGAAGTGGAGATTGGTCTGAAAAAAAGTATGTATATTCGGATTTGGAGTGCCGAAGGTTGCATCGAGATGAATGAAGCGTATAGTATTCAGTCATATCTTCCCAATGCACTTGCTTTTGCTGATGATGAAGGTTGTAATGTCTTGCTGTTTACAACTGGAAAAAATGGTAAAGGCATATATAGGGTTTCTTTGAGCGATCTTGAGGTAGAGGAAATGGTCTATATTGCGGATTCATTAAGCGATTTCTTTATAAAAGGAATTGGTATGGATACTGTAATAAATGTATATCTAGAATAAGATTACGTTTGTATTTATGAGGATTTTTACCGCCCCGTACTCCACGGGGCGGCACTTTTCCAAAGCAAAAAAATCCGCATCAATCGGGCGAAAAAACCTGATTGATGCGGATTCATTTTATCATATCATAAAAAACGGATTCCAAAGGATAGTATCCTTTGGCGAGGGGTATGGGGGCGAGGAGCCCCCATTACAGATCCATCGGAGATACCTCTATCTGCAAACCAGAATCCGGCAGATAGCGGGCACAGCGATCTCGACCTGCTCGGTGAATCTGAGCATGCCGTGCTCCTGATCGTAAAAGCGGAAGTGTCCGGTAAAGGAGAGATAGGCGCCGCCCTCCTTATGCAGATCGGGCTGAAAGAACGTGACGGTCACGAGCGGCTGCGCGGATTCCAGTGCGATGAGCCGCTGCAAAGCCGCATCGAGCGACGCCAGATCATCCTCGCACATATTTTCGCGTGCCACGGTCAGGCGGGCGGTCTCGTCGATCTCCTCATCGAAGCCGGTCAGCGCGGCAAATGCGGAAAACTGTGCCGCACGGCTGAGCGGCGGCATTGGTCTGTGCAGCCGCAGCCTGTAGCGCGGATGCTGCATGATGTCCGTGTAATTGTCCATGTGCGATGCCCCCTTGCATCAAAGAATCTCCAGCCGCCGCAGTATTTGCGCGCGGTCGTCGAGAAACATCTTCGTCACGCGGTAGCTTTCGGTGTCCTCATAGGCGCAGGGATGGATGCTGCCGCCGTCGAACGAGAGAATCTCCGCATCCGGCAGACCGAGCAGAATGGGGGAGTGCGTCGCGATGAGAAACTGCGAGCCCTGCTTCGCGCAGTGTGCGATTTCAAGCAGGAGCGTGAGCTGCCGCTGCGGTGAGAGCGCTGCCTCGGGCTCATCGAGCAGATAAACGCTGCTGCCGCGAAAATTTTTCTGTATGAGTTTCAGGAAGCTCTCGCCGTGCGAATGCTCGTGATAATGCTGCGGAATGCCGTCGATGCGGCTGTATGCCTCCTCCGCGGTTGCGACATTATAGAAGCTCTCGGCGCGGAGAAAATAGCCCCAGTTGACCTTGTTCCAGCCCTTGACGAGCTGCATCGCATCGCAAAGCTCCGAATGCGAATCGTATGTTGAAAAGCTGTAATTGCGCGTGCCGCCCTCGGGATTGAATCCGTATGCGACCGCGATGGCTTCGAGCAGCGTGGATTTTCCGCTGCCGTTTTCTCCGACAAAAAATGTCACCGGCTGCCGGAATTCCAGCGTGTCCAGTCCGGCAAGCGCAGGGATCCGGCGCAGATAGCTCTCTTTTGCGATCTGCGTCCAGTCGATGCGCAGCTCGCGGATAAACAGTTCATTCATGTTATATCTCCGGTCAGGCGGCAGATCACCGCCGTAATTTCTATCATTGTAACCGATCCGGCGCGGAATGTCAAGCTATGCGCGGTGTCCGCCGACCTGTCCGTTTCGCTCAATCGCAGTCGCGCCGGATAAAAAGTTCATGCCCCTGAGGACGGCATTTTTGCCGTAGCGGTATTTGAGCCGGAGCAGTGCCTCCTGTAAGCTGCGTTCCTTTTGCAGCCGGATATTTTCGCGCTGACGCTGGTGTTCCAGTGCCTCAACATCGTCAAACAGCCCGTACTGTACCGGTGTATCGTCTGCGGCGATGTTCTCCTCGCAGACTGCATGATTGCAGATCACATTGATGCGCCGCACCGAAAGCACCGGATCGACGATCTGATCATAGAGCCGGACAGCGGCGGCCGTCAGCAGCTTCGCCGAGGATGTGAACCTGCCGAGATTGATTGAGCCGTGCGTGGATTTTGGTACAATTTTGCCGTAATAATTCAGCTCGACTTTCCCGTCGTAATCAGCCGGGATACCTGTGGAATCATAACCGATATGCAGCACGAGCTGATCGGTGAGAAGTCCCTTCCGCACCAGATCGAGCGCAAGCTGATCGGTCATTTCGCGGCAGATCAGCCGCCCTTTTTCTGCGGTATATGCGCAGGGGAGTACCTGCCCCTGACTGATGCTGTGATTCTCCGGACGGTACGCTTTGATTTCAGAAAGCTGTGTCGGCTCATAGCCCCATGCATGGTCGATGATCAGTTCCGCATTGACACCGAACATCCGGAAGAGCTTATCTTCGGAAGTCTCCGAAAATCGCGCTAAATCGCCCATTGTGTAGATGTATTCACGCTCCAGCCTGCGCGCTGTACCGCTGCCGATCCGCCAGAAATCCGTCAGCGGACGGTGATCCCAGAGTGCTGTTCTGTAGGACATTTCATCCAGCTCCGCGATGCGCACGCCGTCCTTGTCGGGCGGCATTTTTTTTGCGACAATATCCATTGCGACCTTGGCGAGATAGAGGTTTGTGCCGATGCCTGCGGTCGCGGTGATGCCGGTCTGCCGCAGTACCTCGCGCACCAGCTTCAGGGCGAGTTCATGCGCCGTACAGCGATAGGTTTGCAGATAGCCGGTGACGTCGATGAACACCTCGTCGATCGAGTAGACATAGATATCCTCCGGCGCAATATAATCCAAATAAATTTTGTAGATCTGCGTGCTGACCTCCATATACCGGCGCATGCGCGGCATTGCAACGATATAGTCAAGCTCCAGTGCCGGATTTTTTGCAAGTTCATCCGCAAAGCAGGATTTTCCGGTGAATGTATGCTGCGGCGCACGGTTCCGGCGGCGTGCATTCTCCTGATTGATTTTCTGGATTGCCTCGAACAGGCGCGGTCTGCCGGGTACGCCGACGGCTTTCAGGGAAGGGGAGACCGCAAGGCAGATCGTCTTTTCGGAGCGGCTGTGATCGGCAACGAGCAGATTCGTGTTCAGCGGATCATATCCCTTGTCGGCGCATTCGACCGAGGCATAAAAGGATTTCAGGTCAATGCAGAGATACTGCGGCATACGGTACCCCCCTTTCATATCGCACATTCGTTCGGAACATTAGTTCTTCTATATTATACTACGAATGCGCCGGAATGTCAATAGCGAATTCTGAATTTGTTGAAATTGTATGTGTTTGCAGAGATTCCGAACGGTGAATTTTTCAGAAAAAACTGCGTTTCCAGATATTGACAGACGCTCTCCGGAATGTTATAATATGTATGGCAGATCTGCTAGAAAGCGAAGTTGAATCTACATGAACCAAAACGAATCAGAACAGAAAAACCGCGCGCTGAAGCTGCTGCTGCTGGGTGTCTGGGTGCTGTATGCACTGCTGGTCTTCCTGAATAACCGCACGCCGGATGACAGATCCGCGGCGAATGTGCAGGAGGATTCTGCGCCTGTGAGCGAGGCTGTGCCCGAAACACAGCCGTCCGATCTGACGCAGCCCGCGGATACCGCACAGATGCCCGAGAGCGAAACGCTCCCGACCGTGACGCAGCCGCTTGTTCCGCGTGATATTTATTTGTCCTTTGACGACGGTCCCTGCGAGAATACCTCGCGCGTGCTGGATATTCTCGACAGCTACAATGCGAAGGCAACCTTTTTTACCGTTGGATTTTTTGTAGACCGCTATCCGGATTACGCGGCGGAAATCGTGAACCGCGGCAATCTGATTGCGTGTCATTCCTATACGCATGATGTGACCAAATGCTACGCCTCGGCGGATGCTTTTATGAATGAGCTGGTGCAGTGGCGGCAGGCGGTGACGAATGCCTGCGGTTATCTGCCGGATCGCGTATGTGTGCGCTTTCCCGGCGGTTCGATGTCGAAATATGCTGCGGATTGCAGTGCAGAGATCAAGGATCGCCTCTTTGCAAACGGTTATCGCTGGTTCAACTGGAATGCCGGCGATAACGACAAATGGCAAAAGGGCAATACCGAAAATCTGCCCGATGAGGAATATTTTATGCGATCCTATCGGGAGTGCATGAAGTGGTTTGACGATGATCCGGAGACGCCGGTCGTGTTCCTATTCCATGATACGGAGGAGGGGACTGTGCATATTCTGCCGGCGGTGCTGAGTGATCTGGTCGCGCGCGGATATCGCTTCAAGCTCCTCAATACGCATCCAGACTGGGATGTTACCGACATGTCCGCCCTCACGGCACCGTGAGAGTGGTATCTCCGATGGATTGATCATGAGGCTCTGCCTCAAACTCCGCCAGAGGGATACTATCCCTCTGGACTCCCATTTTATATATGGATAAAAGTAAGCCGCTAAATCAGCGTGAATGCGTTGATTTGGCGGCTTTTTATAAGATACAACCAAAGCCAAGCGAGCAGCGTGCGCCCCGCGCCCAATAAAATCAATCATCGGACAAAGGATAAGAAATGATAGACAACAGCACTGTCATTTGCACCTCTTAATAATAGAGATTCAGATAAAGGATAAGAACATCAACAGCCATGCCATTCCAGAACATCAGCACAAAAACACCCCCGCAGACCGAAAGACAGGTACTCGTAAAGAAGTTTTTATGATTTGAAGATAAGGTTGCGTAACCTCGGCGGTTATGCAGCCTTTCTCTTTTTGTCGTACTTCATACTGTCTGCAACGGCAGTCGCTACGGCAACGTCGAAACGATAGTGGATCTCGATCTCTTGGGTACGATGC
>JAGKVC010000117.1 GCA_021152595.1 Clostridia bacterium | reverse complement strand
ACATCCTCCGAGCCGAAATCGGCAGGATTGACACCGACGAGCAGCGCACTGTTCGCATTCTCCGCATCACGGGCAAAGCAGCTCATGCCGTTCGTGACGACGGTCTCCGGCTCGGATGCCGCCGCCTGTACCGTACCGCCCGGACACATGCAGAAGGAATACACGCCGCGTCCTTCGGGCGTATGTGCAGCGACCTTGTAGCTTGCCGCACCGAGCGCCGGATGCCCTGCCGCTTTGCCGTAGCAGAGGCGGTCGATTTCGGATTGTCTGTGTTCGATCCGGACACCGAGCGAAAACGGCTTCTGTGCCATCGGCAGGCGCATGTCATTGAGCATCGCAAAGATATCGCGCGCACTGTGTCCGACCGCGAGAATCACATGATCTGTGCGCAGCGACAGCGCATCGCCGTTCTGCGTATATTCCGCCGAAACGATTTTTCCGCCTGATACGGTAATTCCGGTGCATTTTGCAGAGAACAGCACCGTACCGCCTGCCTGCTCAATCCGTTTCCGGAGATTCGGAATGCAGACCGCGAGCTGATCGGTGCCGATATGCGGCTTTGCCTGCCAGAGAATCTCCTCCGGCGCACCGCAGTCGGCAAAGGTCTGAAGAACCTGCCGGATGCGCGGATCCTTCGTGCCGGTATTGAGCTTTCCGTCCGAGAATGTGCCTGCGCCGCCCTCACCGAACTGCACATTGCATTCCGGATCGAGCTTTCCGGTGATCTGATACTGCCGGACCGCCTCCTGCCGCTCGGAAACAGATTTTCCGCGTTCGAGCAATACCGGCGCAAGCCCTGCCTGTGCAAGAATCCATGCCGCAAAAAGCCCTGCCGGTCCTGCCCCGATCACAACCGGACGGTGCGGCAGCGATACCGCTCTGTATTTCGGCATAGAAAACGGCTGCACCTGCTGAATATTGGTATTCTTCGGCAGGCGCTTCAGAATCGCGGTATCATTTGCTGTACTGACATCCGCAGTCACGATAAAATGAACCTGTTTGCGCGCATCGACAGCGCGGCGGACAAGCGTCAGGGATTTGATCTCCTGCGGCTTGATGTGCAGCGCCTTCGCCGCCTGTGTCCGCAGCATATCATCGGTATAATCCAGCGGCAGCGGCAGATTCGGAATCCGCAGCATCTTTCACACCTCCATACAGATCAGAACGGGCAGCACAGATCGCCCCGTACCGCCCGTCAGAATTATGCTCCGGGAACCCCGGCTTCGTATTCGCTTCGCAGCATCGAGAAATAATGTCTCCCGACGTATTCACCGCAGCGTCCCCTCAAAGGTAAAGCCGCATTTTTCGATTACCCGTCTTGACGGCTGATTGATCGTCTTTGTGCAGATCTGCACCTTATGCAGATTCATCTGTTCAAAGCCGAACCGGATGACTGCTTTTGTCGCCTCGGTCGCATAGCCGCGGCACTGGAACGCAGCGCCGATGCAGTATTCGATTTCCGCGAAATGATTTTTGCTGTCCACGAGAAAATAGGCGATCTGCCCGATGCATTCGCCGTGCTCTTTGGAGATCACAGCCCAGCGGTATTTATCATCGTTTTCGTAGGCGCTGATATATGTTTCCAGCAGTCCTGTGACGGCTTCCTTTGTCTCATAGACAGGCTCAGAATAAAGCGACTGCACTTTCTCGTCCGAAGCCCAGTTTTTCAGGACAGCATCGGCATCGTCCAAAGTAAAGCGGCGCAGGATCAGCCGTTCCGTCTCGATTGTTTGTGTTCCGGTGTGTGTCAGCATGATAAAGTCTCCTGTTATGTAATCGGAAAGTCCTCTGTTTTCAGATCGCAGTAATACCGCCCGTTTTCGGCAGTAAACCGCAAAACGCAGTAATCGGGATCGGTCACGCCGTCCTTATAAAACATTGTATCACCCCTGCGCCAGATCATATCCTTTGTCTCCTGATCGGTCAGCACATCCATTTTGCCTGTCAGCATAACGCCTGTGTATTTTATCAGACCTTTGTGATAAAAATAGATGCAGGCATTCGGATTCTCCAGATATTGCCCGACTCTCATGGAGGAAGTATTCGTCGAAAAGTAAAACTGACGAAGTCCGTCGATTTTGCGCGGCTTCAGCATCGCCTTAACATTCGGGAATCCAGCTGCATCAACTGAGCAGATCAGGACAACCTTCTGTTTTCGGACAAATGCTGCGATCTGATTGTAATTCATTCGATTTCCTCATAAAACAACAGCAGGAGCTTGGCGGAGCTCTTTACACGCGAAAGATTTTCGTTTGTTGCGACGAGCGACCAAAACTTTCGGGATGTGCTGCACCGAAAGTAAACCGGCTTCATCCCATTCATCCTTAAACGGGGTCTGGGGATAATATCCCCAGCGAGGGGTTTGGGGGCGAGAAGCCCCCATTATAGATCCATCGGAGATACCTCTATCCTCACACCTGCGGCAGCTTGGCGAGGGATTTTGCGAGCTCCTCGTCTGTGGGGACATAGTTCTGGAGCTCGCCGTCGTTATACTTTGCATAGCCTGCGAGATCGAAATATCCGGTACCGGTCAGACCGAAGACAATGGTCTTTTCCTCGCCGGTCTCCTTGCACTTCATTGCCTCATCGATTGCAGCACGGATTGCGTGGGAGCTTTCCGGAGCAGGCAGGATGCCCTCAATTCTTGCAAACTGCTCTGCGGCAGCAAAGACCTCAGTCTGCTGATAGGAAACAGCCTCCAGAATGCCCTGTGCATGCAGCTCGGAGAGCGCGGTATTCATGCCGTGATAGCGCAGACCGCCTGCGTGGTTCGGAGCCGGAATATAGTCCGCACCGATCGTATACATTTTTGCGAGCGGGCAGATCATGCCGGTATCGGCGTAGTCATATGCATATTTGCCGCGTGTCAGGCTCGGGCAGGATGCCGGCTCAACCGCGAGCAGACGGTAATCCGCCTCACCGCGCAGACGCTCGCCGACAAACGGTGCAATCAGACCGCCGAGATTCGAGCCGCCGCCTGCGCAGCCGATGATCACATCCGGCTTGATGCCGTACTTCTCGAGTGCAGCCTTCGTCTCAAGACCGATGACCGACTGATGCAGCACGACCTGATTCAGCACGGAGCCGAGTACATAGCGGTAGCCCTCATTTGTGACGGCACACTCGACCGCTTCGGAGACTGCGCAGCCGAGGCTGCCGCCGGTGCCGGGATGCTCCGCGAGAATCTTCTTGCCGATCTCGGTTGTCTCGGAGGGAGAGGGCGTCACGGAAGCGCCGTAGGTACGCATGACCTCGCGGCGGAACGGCTTCTGCTCATAGCTGACCTTGACCATGAACACCTTACAGTCGAGATCGAAATAGGAGCAGGCCATGGAAAGCGCAGTACCCCACTGACCTGCACCGGTCTCAGTGGTAACGCCTTTGAGTCCCTGCTTCTTTGCATAGTAGGCCTGCGCGATTGCGGAATTGAGCTTGTGGCTGCCCGAGGTATTGTTGCCCTCGAATTTATAGTAGATCTTCGCCGGTGTACCGAGCTGCTTTTCGAGGCAGTATGCGCGGACCAGCGGAGACGGGCGGGACATTCTGTAAAAATCGCGGATCTCCTGCGGAATCGGGATATAGCGATCGGTGTCATTCAGTTCCTGCTCGGCAAGCTCGCGGCAGAAGACCTGCGAGAGCATATCGAGCGTAGCCGGCTGATGCGTTTTCGGATCGAGCAGCGGAGCCGGTTTTTTCTCCATATCTGCGCGGAAATTATACCATGCTTCCGGCATTTCGGATTCGGTCAGATAGATCTTGTACGGGATTTCATTGTTCTTTGCCATGGGTACACACTCCTTTTTGATTACTGTGGACGGATCGTCAGGTCAACGGGTTGAAAATAAAAACGCCCGTCCCTGACAGCTTCAAACAGTCAAGGACGAGCGATGCTCGCGGTGCCACCTTGATTCACGGCGTACAGAAAATACAGCCGTGCCCTTTTGAGATACCGTGTGATATCTCCGGCATCTGACGTGTGCCTTGACGTCGCAGCTTTCACTGCGCCCTCTGCGGGCCATTGGATGCGCTGTAATCCGTCCGGCTCTCAGCATTTCCGGACTCTCTGTGGGGCATACACATCGTTTTTCTCCGCTTCAACGGTTTACACTGCTATTATAGCACAGCATTTCCGGTTTGTCAAGAGCTTTTTTGAACGAGAAATGTGAAATGTGAAATTAGGAATTGCGGTGTCGCCTGCGGCGACGATTTTGAAACAGCAGAACAGAGAATGTCAAACGCTGCGGAATGCAGATATGAACATGATTAAAAATCATCGCGAAGCGATACCTTAATTTCTCATTTCTAATTTCTAATTTTTTCATCCGTCCCATTGAAATTCAGGCGATTATATGGTATAATAATTTTTGTATATCCATTTATGATATACACGACATCATATTTCAACATCACAACACCGAAAGGAGATACCCGTCTATGGATGCACTTGGCTACAAATGCCCGAACTGCGCTGCGGATATCCAGTTCTCCGCAAAGGAACAGAAATTCGTCTGTGAATACTGCAACAGCAGCTTCACCGAGCAGGAAATGAAGGAGATCGCTGCATTACAGGAGCAGCAGCATCCCGACCGCCCGGAGGAGGCGCAGCAGCCTGACGATGAGTTCACCGAACACACCTCCGTCTATTCCTGCGACAGCTGCGGCGCAACGATCATGGCGGATGAAAACACCGCCGCAACCTTCTGTTATTACTGTCACAATCCTGTGATCTTAAAGGGCAGAGTCTCCGGCGAATACCGCCCGTCCTATGTCCTGCCGTTCCAGATCGACCGCGAAGCAGCGATCGGGCATTTCAAGGAATTTGTCAAAAAGCACAGATTCCTGCCCAAGGATTTTCTCTCTGCCGGTCAGCAGGAGAAGATCGTCGGACTGTATGTCCCGTTCTGGGTGACGGATGTCAATGTCAATGCGGAAATGGATGCGCTCGGCAAGCGGATCCGCTCATGGACATCCGGCAATTACAGCTACACCGAAACGCAGGAATACGCCCTTGCGCGAAAGGCAAATGTCGTGATCAAGGGACTTCCGGCAGACGGCGCCAGCCACATCGACGACGACCTGATGGAAGCCGTCGAGCCCTTTGACTACGCAAAGATCAAGCCCTTTGCAATGCAGTATTTAAGCGGCTTTCTCGCGGAGAAATATGATATGGATTATGCAAAGATGTTCCCGCGGATCCAGAACCGTGCGGTGCAGGCATCCGATCAGCTTGTACGGCAGTCGATGACCGGCTACTCCTCTGTTTCGGTCACGCGCTCGGATATCAAGGTCATGAATACCAAATGGGAATATATGCTTCTTCCGGTCTGGTTCATGACCTACAAGTATAATGACAAGGTCTATGAATTCGCGCTCAACGGTCAGACGGCAAAATTCGTCGGCGAGCCGCCGCTGAGCAAATCACGCCTTGCTGCGTTCTGTATCGGTCTCGGTGCGGCTGCGGCGGTGCTGACCATGCTTCTGGGGGTGATTGTGTCATGAAAAAGCGGTTTCTTCATATCATCCTGACAGCGGCAGCGGTATTCTGCTGCACACTCAGCGCGGCGGTTTCCGTCTCTGCGGCAAGACCGCTTGAGGATACGATTCCGAACTGCAAGCTCTATGATGAGGACAATTTCCTTTCGGCAGAGGAGCAGTCACAGATCAATCAGATGATCAGCGAAGTCAGCCGTGACATTGATATGTACGTCGCAGTCGGCATTCTCAACGGCAGCGGTCAGGAGCATTCCCGTCCCTCTGCCGACGAATACAGCGATGAGGGAGCAGACGTTCTGATGCTTGACAGCGACCTGACCGACGATGAAGTCGAGCGCTATGCAGACGATCTATATGACGAGCTGTTCAATATCCCCTACGGCAAGGAGACAGACGGCGTACTGCTCATGCTGAATATGCCGACGCATTATATTTACATTTCCACCTGCGGACTCGGCGAACTGTATTATTATAACGGCAGCGCCGATAACCGGATTTCAGCAATGGTCGATAATCTGATCAGTTATATGCGGAACTCCGATTACACCGGTGCGGTCAATCAGTTCTGCGAAGACCTGAGAGATTATCAGAATAAGGGCTTCCCGGAAAACGCATATACATATAATTACGGCACCGGCCAGTATGCCTATGCATATAAGGGCGAGCTGTTCTTTGCGGAAAAGCTGCCGTGGTGGTTCGGTTATGACGTGAAGAAGTGGGGCTTGATCGGACTTGTTGTCGGCGGTCTGACGGCACTGATCTCAATGCTGATCGTGAAGAGCAATTACAAGTTCAAGAAATCCCTGAATCCGACGAACTATGTCAGCCAGAAGGACACGCGGTATCTGGTCAAGGATGATGTATTCATCCGGACGCACACGACGAAGCACCGCATTGATACCGACCGCGGCGGCGGAGGCGGAGGCGGCGGAGGCGGTTTCTCGCACACATCCTCCGGCGGTTTCTCCCACGGCGGCGGAGGCGGCCACTGGTAAGCGCGCAGGGCGCGCCGCCGTTTTGCTAAAGCGCCCTTTTACGTTATGTGTACCTTGCTGTCTGTTCGCCCATGCGGCGCAATGCGGTGAAGCAAAACGCTCAGCAATGAAAATGGTTCTGCATCAGCTTTAGAAAAAAGGAAGCGGGCACTGCCCGCCGCGCAGGGCCGACAGCCGTTTTGCTAAAGCACCCTTTTACGTTATGTGTACCTTGCTGTCTGTTCTCTCATGCAGCGTAATGTGGTAATGCGAAATACGCAGCCGAAACAGAACATGCTTTGTTTCCGGCGCGGTTCTGCATCAGCTTTAGAAGCAAATGATCTGCAAAGAGCAACCGTCCGGAACCGGCATGGTTCTTCGTCAGCTATAGATAATAAGAGCCGGGCACTGCCCGGAAAGGAGTAATTATAATGGATACCACAGCACTTGCAAATCTCTTGTTCCCTGATATTACGAAAACGATCGAGGATTATGAAACGATCTATCCGCCGCGTGATCTGCCAGAGGGAGCAGTTGTCACGCGCATCGCACCGAGCCCGACCGGCTTTGTGCATCTTGGCAACCTCTACAACGCGATCGGAGAGCGTCTTGCGCACCAGACGGGCGGCGTATTCTATCTCCGTATTGAGGATACCGACCAGAAGCGCGAGGTTGAGGGCGCAGTCGAGGCAGTGATCGACGCAATGACATTCTACGGCGTCCATTTTGACGAGGGCGCAACCGCAGACGGCGAGACCGGTGCCTACGGTCCCTACCGGCAGCGTCAGCGCAAAGAGCTGTATCAGACCGTTGCAAAGCAGCTTGTCCTGCGCGGCCTTGCCTACCCCTGCTTCTGCACCGAGGACGACCTCAAGGCAATGCATGAGCAGCAGGAGGCGGCAAAGGAGAATTACGGCTATTACGGCAAATATGCGATCTGGCGTGACCGTCCGATCGAGGATATCGAAGCCGAGCTGAAAAAGGGCACGGAATGGGTACTGCGTTTCCGTTCCGAGGGTGATCCGGAGAATATGATCCCCGTGCAGGACGGCATCCGCGGCGAGCTGAAGGTGCAGGAGAATTACACCGATTTCGTCCTGCTCAAATCCGACGGCATCCCGACCTATCATTTTGCGCATGTCTGCGACGATCACTTCATGCGCACGACACATGTGATCCGTGACGAAAGCTGGCTTGCAACGCTGCCGATCCATGTGCAGCTCTTTGATACGCTCGGCTGGCAGAGACCTGTCTACTGCCACACCGCAACGCTGATGAAAATGGACGGCGCATCCAAGCGCAAGCTCTCCAAGCGCAAGGATCCGGAGCTGGCGCTCTCCTATTACAGAGAGGCAGGCTTCCCGCAGGAGGCAACATGGCTCTATCTGCTGACGGTGCTCAACAGCAATTTCGAGGAATGGCATCTTGCAAATCCGGATGCAGATTCCCGCGAGTTCACATTCTCGCTGGAGAAGATGAGTACCTCGGGCGCGCTGTTCGATCTGGAAAAGCTCGACAATATCTGCAAGGAATATCTCTCGCGCAAACCGGCAGACTTTGTATATGACGGCCTGCTGCAATGGGCAAAGGAATATGACACCGCGCTTGCAGACCGCATGACCGCAAAGGCGGATTTCTACAAGGCAGCGATCAATGTCGGCAGAGTAAGCGACAAGCCGCGCAAGGATTACGGAAGCTGGTCTGCTGCGGCAAAGTTCCTCGCATTCTATGATGCAGAGACGTTTACAATCGAGGACGGCTGTCCGGAGAATGCATCCGGCGAAATGAAAGCCGAGATCCTCAACCGCTACATGGATACGCTTGATTTTGCGGATACGCAGGAGGCATGGTTTGCCAAGGTCAAGGAGATCACTGAGGCACTGGGCTATGCCGCACAGCCGAAGAAATACAAGAAGAATCCGGAGCTTTACAAGGGCAGCATCGTCGATGTGACGAACCTGCTGCGCGTCGCCCTGACGGGACATCAGAACGCGCCGGATATCTGGGAGATCAGTCATGTGCTGGGCGAAGCGGAAACGCGCCGCCGCCTGACTGATTACCGGGATGCCTGACGGAAAGAAGCGCCGGAGGATCGGATTCCGGATCTTTCTGGCGGTTCTGATTCTGCTGTATGCGTCGCTGATTCTCGCGCTGCAATCACGAACATTCGCAGATTTCTACTGCGGAGAGATTGCGCCGCGGATTGCAAATGCGGTCGGCGGCGTGATGAGCCTGATCCCGACATCGGTCAATGAGATCTGCATTGCGGCGCTCATATGCTTTGCCCTGATTTTTGTGATTCTGCTGATTCTGCTGATTTTTCTGCATAAGCGCGAAACGTACCGCAGATTCGTCGGCGGCTGCTTTGCGTTCCTGCTGGTCGTTGCAGTTCTCTGGACCGGCGGAGAGCTGTGCTATGATGCCGCAATGATGAAAAGCACGCCGGTCCGGCAGCCGCAGACGCATGATTTTGATGAGCTGACAGCGCTCTGGAATTTCACGATCGCGCAGCTCAATACGCTGAGCAACGAAGTGGACCGCGATGAAAACTACCATCTGATACACCGCGGCGATGCCGAAATCCGTTCCGCAGTTGATGCTTCACGGCAGAAGCTCGCCGCAGATTATCCTCGTTTCCAGTATGCAAAGCCGCCTGTTCCGAAAGCTGCTGTATTCTCGGCAGTCATTTCAAAGTACGGCGACTCTGCCTATTTCATTACGCCGTGGTATGAGACTGTGTTCACGGTCAAAGCGCAGAACGCCAGCACCTACCCGAGCATCTATGCACATGAATACAGCCATTACAGCGGCTTTTACCGCGAGGACGAAGCAAATTTCTTCGGGCATCTGCTCTGCGTGCAGAGTGATGATCCGAATGTACAGTATGCAGGCTGGCTGGACATTATCAATATCGTATGGAATGCGATCAAGCAGGATTTTTTCGGTCATTCGCCGACCGATGAAGAACTTGATGATCCGGCGTTTCTGGCATATTGCGATGCAACAGTCTGGTACGATTCCGGTCTGATCCTCGGAGACAAAACCGGCAACTACAAACTCTTTCACAAAGAGCGCGGCGAAGAAAACGTCGTGGACGAATACAAAAAAGAGTCCGATCTGCCGGAAGCCGCTGCAAAGCTGATTCGGAAGCAGGGACAGAAATATTTTGAGAATCTGCGCGCGCATCTCGGCGAGCATTATTATGACGGCGCCGTGCAGCTTCTGCTCGATTATTATGCCGATCAGCTTGAACCCTACAGGACAGAAAATCTTTCAAATGAAAAGGAGTAAATTCCAATGGACAGAAGTGTTTTGATTCCCGAAAAAGGTCCTGTGATGTGCGTACACTGCAATGTGCAGATGAAGCGCGTCAAGGTTGAGGAATGGGCACCGACGAATGTGCTGCTCAAGCAGCTCCAGAAGATCGCAGACCACACCGGCGTCCGCATCTACCACTGCAAATCCTGCGGCAAGGTTGAATTCTTCCGGTGAATCCGCGGTATCAGGATATCATCTGCGCGCGCGCCGGTGCAAAGACGGCAGTTCTGCTGCTGCACGGCATCCTGAGCGCGCCGCAGTTCTTTGATTTTCTTCTGCCGGAGATTCCGTCAGATATTTCGGTATACGGCATTCTGCTCGACGGTCACGGCGATACGCCGGAAGCTCTCGCGCACACCTCGATGCAGAAGTGGAAGCAGCAGGTCCATGATCTTGCCGCGGAGCTGACCGCGCGCTATGAGCATATCATCATTGCGGCGCATTCGATGGGAACGCTGTTCGCATTGCAGCTTGCGCAGCAGTATCCGGAGAAGATCAGCCGGATGCTGCTGCTCGGCGTACCGCTTTCGGTACACCTGACGCCCTTCGGTGCAGGCTCGGCGCTGCTTGCCGCCTGCGGATACGAGCCGGAGACGCCGCGTCTTTTCGCGATGCAGCATGCATACAGCATTCTGCCGGACCGGAATCCATTGCATTATGCTGGCTGGATTCCGCGCTATCAGGAGCTTTTCGATGAGATCGACACGGTCAATGCGATGCGTATGGAAAACCGCGTACCGTGCGAGGTATATCAGTCCGCATCGGATGAGCTTGTCTCACCGGATGCGCTGCCGCTGCTGCATGAGATGCCGGCTGTCCGGCTGCATGTGCTGCGCAGCTCGACACATTTTTATTATCCGCCGCAGGATCAGATCCGGATTCTGCGCTGCTGGCGGCGGATGCTGTCACAAACGAAGTCTGCAAGGGACGGAATTCCGCCCTGCAAATAAAAAGCAAAGGAGTATCACACCATGATGAAGTTCTATCAATGTAAGGAAAGCGGCGAGATCATCGCTGTCAAGGAGGGCGAAGAGATCGACCTCACCGGCAAGGAGGAGATCATTGCGAATACGGTCGATGCGGCAAAGGAAAAGCATGTGCCGGTGATCAGCCGCGAGGGACAGACTGTCACCGTGGCGGTCGGCTCTGTGCTGCATCCGATGACGGAGGAGCATCATATCGCATGGATCCTGCTCGAGACGAAAAACGGCGAGGAGCGGAAGGAACTGAAACCGGGCGAGGAGCCGGTCGCGCAGTTTTATGTTGCAGAGGATGACGAGATCATCGCCGCCTACGAATACTGCACGCTGCACGGCATCTGGGCGGGCTGAGCCCGCATCCAATATGCGAAAGCTGCCGGAGAACCGTTCTCCGTTTCGGCGGAAAGACACCGGTATGACGGATCAGCGCGGCAGGATTCCCTGCGCGTTGATCCCTCTGTTTCCATATCAAACAGAATGAGGATAAAAACATGAAAAAACTGGGATTTGGTTTTATGCGCCTGCCGCTGCTCGATGCAAACGATCCGACATCGTTTGACGAGCAGCAGATCTGCAAAATGGCGGATGCATTTCTCGCGGCAGGCTTCACCTATTTTGACACCGCCTACATGTACCACAACGGCAAATCCGAGGAGATGCTGCGAAAAGCACTTGTCGAGCGTCATCCACGCGAGCAGTATTTCGTCGCGGATAAGCTGCCGACGATGTTCCTGAAGGAGCCGGAGGATGTGCCGCGCATCTTTCAGGAGCAGCTTGACCGCACGGGGCTCTCGTACTTTGACAACTACCTGCTGCACTGTCTCGACGTCGATAACTACGCGATCGCGGAGCGCCTTGACTGCTTCTCGTTCTGTCTGGAGCAGAAACGTCTCGGCAGAATCCGGCATTTCGGATTCTCCTTCCACGATACGCCGGAGCTGCTCGATGAAATCCTGACAGCGCATCCCGAGGTTGAATTTGTCCAGCTCCAGATCAATTATCTGGACTGGGAGAGCGAAAAGGTGCAGTCGCGCCGCTGCTATGAGACCGCTGTCCGCCACGGCAAGGATGTCATTGTAATGGAGCCGGTCAAGGGCGGCAAGCTCGTCCATGTGCCGGAGGAGGCAGAAGCGCGCTTCAAGGCGGCAGAGCCCTCGCTTTCGGTGCCGTCATGGGCGATCCGGTTTGCGGCATCGCTTCCGGAAACGGTCATGATCCTCAGCGGCATGAGCAGCTTTGAGCAGCTCAGCGACAACATCGGCTATATGCAGGATTTCAAGCCGCTGACAGAGGACGAAACGAAGCTCTGTCTTGAGATCGGCGACCTGATCGCGCATCAGAATGACATCGCATGTACGGCATGTCATTACTGCACGGAGGGATGTCCGATGGGCATTGCGATTCCGGAATATTTTGCGATGATGAACCGCAAGGCAGACGGCGCAGAATACACCGCACAGACGGTTGAAAGCGGCAAGGCTTCGGACTGCATCGAATGCGGCCAGTGTGAGGAGCATTG
>JAGKVC010000116.1 GCA_021152595.1 Clostridia bacterium | reverse complement strand
GAGGGCAAAATCAATGCCGACTGCAACGGCGACCGTGAATACACCGGCAACGATACCATCATGATTTTGCAGTATATCGCAAAGCTCATCGACACGCTCGGGTGAGGGAGCGGTATCTCCGACGCGGATATGAAATGCGTCGCTGTCCCAAATTCCGCTTAAGGGATAGCTATCCTACTGTGTTGCTTTGCAAACCGTTAAGAATTCAGTTTTATGCATAAATAAAATGAAGCCGCTCCTATTTGCGCAAATTGGAGCGGCTTTCTTCTATCCATATAGAAACATGGGGTCTGGGGATAATATCCCCAGCAGGGGCTTGGGGACGGAGTCCCCATTACAGATTCGTCGGAGACACATCTTACCGCAGAGTGAGCAGATAGGTTTTGGTTTCCTCGGGAATGCGGCGGCTCTCGATGCTCTTCCGGATCGTCTTTTTGTGTACCCATTCCGGCAGGCGGCGCGCCTCCAGATAGGGCAGGATCGTCTCCGGCTGCTTTGCAAGCGCTGTCGCAAAATACCACGCGATCTCCATATTGATATAATATTCATCCGAGCGGATCGCCGCGATGCGTTCGGGATATGCCGGATCAAACCGCGCATCGAGAAAATACTGCATCAGCATCCCGACCGCAAAACGCACCGTATAGGTGTGCTCCGACTGTATCCAGCGGTCAATATACGGCAGAAGCTGCTCCGCCTCCTTCCGGAATACCGTCGGGGAAAGCTGATCGCAGGTCGCCCAGTTATCCACATAGGGCAGAAACGCCTCAACCGCCGCGATGCATGCATCAAAACGCTTGATGCGCGCGATCAGGAAGGCGTGAAGCTGATTTTCGTCAAAATATGCATGCGGCAGCATTTTCAGAAATACCTGCACGGCATCCGAATCCGTGCCGAGCGACTTTGCAAGCGCCCGGAGCGGCGGCGTCCGGCAGCCGAGAATCTGCTCCGGCGGAATCTGCGGCATCAGGCGCGCGACAAATTTTGCATTCTCCGGATCCGCAAGCGCGCGGATCTGTTCTGTGATCTCCTGCATAGAATACTCCTGTTATGTACGGTGTTCACGCCGGAAAACCGTCGGTGTGACGCCGTTGTTTTTCTTGAACTGCCGCATGAAATGCTCTTCGTTGTCATAGCCGCAGAGCTGCGCGATATGCGAGATCGTGTAGCTTGTCGAGGTCAGCAGGTCGCGTGCGCGGTTCATCTTGCAGTTGATGACATCCGCAATGCAGGTCATGCCGAAGGTCTCGCGGTACATGAGCTGGAAGTAGCTGCGGCTCATATTAACCTCGGAACAGAGCATTTCCACGGACCATTTTTCCTGCGGATTTGCGTAGATTTTCTCGCGCAGACGCACCAGCTCCGCATAATGCGGATCGCTGTTTGCCACCGCCTGCTGGCTGACAATCGGGCCGCCGGTCTCCGAAATCCGGATCAGCAGCGCTTTCATCAGACAGTCGGTCATTTCGCTGCGCTTCGCATTCGAGGCGTAATACTCGGCGCAGAGCTGCTGCATCAGCACCGAGATGAATGCCGTATCACCGAAGCGCAGCAGCGTATTCTCCGGAAGCTGCAATGCCTGATAGAAGCTGCCGTCGCTCGCAGGCGTAAACAGCACCCAGTCATAGAGCAGATCCTGCTCCGCGGTGAACCGCAGCGGCGTATCAGCGGAAATCAGCACCGTGTCACCGGATTCCGCCTGCAAAACCGCACCGCCGAGCTCCAGCCGCATTGCGCCGCCCGTCAGCAGGAGCAGAATGCCGTGCAGCCCGTCCGGATGAAACACCGTATCCGTCTGCCGCAGCAGCGACTGATATCCGATTTCGAGAATCTGCATGGCACATGCCTCCCTTTTTCATTCATATTCTGAAAATCAGTGATTATCGTCCGCAAGAATCAGCTCGTTCGCGTCATAGCGCCTGCTGATCTTTGCGCGCTCCGTTTGAAATGCCAGACCATATCGCGGATTCTGCCTTTGCGCTCCGGATGCGCTGCCGGATACACTGCATCACCGTACTGAAACTGCGGCGGATCTTGCAGCGGCTTGATATTCTGCATCAATCTGAATCCGCAATCCGGACGTCGATCTCCGCCTCCGCAGGCGGCTCAAAAATCGCCTGAAATTTGGCGGCAAGTCCGTCATCGACATAATAGGCATCCGTCTGATTTTCGCGGATGCTTTCATTTCGCTGCCGGATGCGTCTGTACCATTCGGCATTGGAAATTTCAATATAGTGCAGCTCGGTTTCGATCCCGCGGGAACCGTAAAACTGCCGCGCTTCATCACGTTCGGATTTTGTCCAGAAGCCCCAGTCCAGCACGACATTGATCCCCGTTTCAAGGATCTCCAGCGATTTTTGATAAAGATAGCGTTCGGCACGCGCGACATATTCGCCGTGCTTTTCGCCTGCATCCTGCCCGAACAGCGCCAGCGTGATCTC
Organism: Clostridia bacterium; assembly: GCA_021152595.1. Taxonomy (GTDB): domain Bacteria; phylum Bacillota; class Clostridia; order Oscillospirales; family Ruminococcaceae; genus Firm-04. The sequence goes on along the minus strand of JAGKVC010000116.1, from coordinate 8,613 downwards.
ATCCACAGAGAGCAAAACCGCGCTGTGTGCTTTGCGGAGCATCTTCGCATGCGTGCTTTTTCCGCTGCATATTTTTCCGCACATCATGTATACCTTCGGCATTCTGATTTCCTTTCATTCCGGCTGCTTCTGCCGCGCCTGCTCGGTCAGCAGCGTCATCAGCACGAGGAAAAATGCGAGGAACAGCGGAAACATCCGCAGCCCTGCCTTCTCCGCGATCACACCGAACAGCGGCGGCATCAGCGTTGTGCCGATATAAGCGCATGCCATCTGCATGCCGATCATTGCCTGCGCACGGTCTGTGCCGAACAGCGACGGCGTTGCGTGAATCTGACACGGATAAATCGGTGCGCAGCCGAATCCGATCATGACAAGTCCCGAAAGCGCGCAGACATCCGGCAGCGGCAGCAGTACCAGAATCACACCGGCAGTAATGCCGCAGAGCCCGAAGCGCGTCATTTTGTGGTCACCGAAACGGTCCGCGACAAAGCCGCTGAGCAGCCGTCCGACCGTGATGCCGATATAGAACAGAGATGCAAACCGCGCTGCCGTTTCCGGATCGACACCGCGTTCCTGCACCAGAAAGCTGCTCGCCCAGAGTCCGGCGGTGCTTTCCAGCGCGCAATAGCTGAAAAAGATCACGAGCGCCTGTATCACGCCGCGCTCGCGCAGAAGCTGCTTCATCGGGACGGGCGCTGCCCCCTTGACATCCTCTGCTGCATGACTGCGCTTCCACAGCGGCAGCGAGCAGAACAGCATCACCGTCAGGATGATTTGCAGCAGCGAGATTGCACGGTAACCGCCCTGCCAGTCATCGCCGCGGTGCAGGTAAAAGCTCATGATGTACGGGCTGAGCGAACAGCCGACACCCCAGAAGCAGTGCAGCCAGCTCATGTGCCGCGCCGCATAATGCAGTGCGACATAGTGATTGAGCGCCGCATCAACCGCACCTGCACCGAGTCCGTACGGCACGGCAAACAGACAGAGCATCCAGAAGCGGCTGGATATCGAATATCCGAACAGCGCGACCGCCGTCAGAAGCACGCTGCACGAAACAACCAGTCCCGTACCGAACCGCCGCAGCAGACGGTCAGAGAGCAGGCTCGAAATCACCGTTCCGCAGGATATAATCATCGAAAGACCGCCTGCATATGAGATCGGCACGCCGAGCAGCGGCTGCATCGAGGGCCACGCCGCCCCGAGCAGCGAATCCGGCAGCCCGAGACTGATAAACGAGAGATAAATGACAATCAAAAGCAACGAAAACAAGTATAGCTCCTTTCGCCGCTGTATACCGGCGGTTGATTTCAGGTATTCTGCGAACGGGAGCTGCCGAGATAGAACAGCGCGACTGTTCCCGGACCTGCGTGCGCTCCGATCACCGGACCGATCTCACCGACAACCACATGCTTTGCACCGTGCTGATGCAGCAGCGCATCCTTGAGCGTTTCTGCCGCCTCGATCGCATCCGCATGGGCGATGAAAACAGTCGATTCCTTGTCGGTGCATTCGGCGGCATAGCGCTTGCCAAGCTCCGCAATCGCATTCTTTCTGCCGCGGACCTTCTGCACCGGTACCAGCTTGCCCTCATCGCTGACATGCATCACCGGCTTGATGCCGAGCAGTGCGCCTGCAAATGCAGAAACCGCGCCGACTCTGCCGCCGCGCTTTAGGAACAGCAGATCATCGACCGTGAACCAGTGCATGATCTTCAGTCTGGTCTCTTCAGCATATGCAGCAAGCTCGTCCAGTGACATGCCGCGCTCCTTTTGCTCGGCACAGTGATAGACCAGCAGTCCTTCGCCGAGACTTGCACAGAGCGTGTCAATTACGATGATCCTGCGTTCAGGATATTCCTCCTGCAATTCTTCGGCTGCGATCTTTGCAGTCGCGCACATGCAGCTCAGCGGCGAGGAGAACGAGAGATACAGAATATCCCTGCCGGATTCCAGCACCTCGCCGAAGGTCTCGCGGAAGCGCGCAAGATTTGCCGCAGAGGTGCAGGCAACCTGTCCGCCGCGGAGTGCATCGTAAAATTCTGCACCGCGCAGCTCACAGGGCAGTGCAGGATTATCCTTCATAAAGACATTCAGGGCGATCGACTTCACGCCCATCGACTCCAGCATATGTTCGGAGAGATCGGCGCCGCTGTCGGTAATGAGTACGTAACTGTCATTCTGTTTCATATATGCTCACTTTCTTTCTGTAAATTTTTGCGGAGTAATCCGCCTGTATATATTGTACCCGATTCCGGTGAAAATGTCACGGACTTTTCGGCGGAATCCGGAAACTGCTTTGAGAATCTGCGGTAGAATCCGTTTTTTCCGGCTCTACAATCCGGAGAGCCGGCAGTGCCGGCCTCCATTGATCGAAAGGTATCCGGCAGCGCGTTTTCTGCATATGCTGAAACACGCTCATCTTGCTTTTTGCGTAGGAATGTGCTATAATATAGGAAAGATATTCACCGAAAGGAGTGGTTGCATGGAAGACTGGAAGCAGATCGTCGCCGGCAATCTTGCCGCACTGCGCAAAGAACACGGTCTGACACAGCTCCAGCTTGCAGAGCAGCTTCACTATTCTGATAAAGCCGTCTCGAAATGGGAACGCGGCGAATCCATGCCGGATCTTGCGGTCATGAAACAGCTCGCGGATTTCTACGGCATCCAGATCGACGATTTTCTCCTGACACCCGAACAGCGCGACGCCGCACAGCCCGAAGCCGAAGAATCCTCCGCTGAGGAACTGCTCCCCGGGGAATCCCCTGTTCCGCAGCCCGACAACCGGCAGCGCAATCTCAACCGCCTGATTATCGCAGGCATGGCGGCGCTCCTCGTCTGGCTCATTGCATCCATGATCTTTGTCGTGCTGGATGCCGCCGTCCCCGAGCTGGAATATAAGCCCTTCCTGTTTATCTATGCCGCACCGGTCACTGCGATCGTGCTGCTCGTGTTCAATTCGATCTGGTTCAATCCGCGCTGGAATTATATCATTATCTCATTTCTGGTGTGGTCGGTGCTTGCGGCGCTCTTCCTGACATTCTTCATGATGGATATTGCAATCCCGAAGCTCTTTCTCATCGGCATTCCGGCTCAGCTCATCATCATCCTGTGGTCGAGACTGAAGCCTGCCGCAAAAAAATAAGATCTACAGTGCGTATGATCCCGAAAAAGGACATACGCACTTGCTTTTTTACGCAAAATATGATAAGATAGAGAGGGGTAACCCCTTCGATTCCATTTCAGGAAAGGAGCCGTCAATGAAACGAAGCATCTTCGCATTCATCGCGGCTGCCGTGCTGGGCGCGTCCTGCTTTGCATTTCCGGCAGAAGCAGTCGATCTCAGCTACGCCGCCGCCGAATACACCTATGTCACAGAATACACCGCACCGCCCGATCTCGATACCGGTCTGCTCACGGACGGCATGGAAAGCACAGCCCTGAAATTTTCCGCCGGAGATACGCTCAGGCTCAAGTGCGAGGCGGCAATCGGCGGCATCTATATCAAATTCGACCTGAACCAGACCAAATGGTGCGCATCCGTCGGGGAGACGGCGATTCAGTTCGGCACAAACGGCTTTCTGCACGAATACGCCGATGTTTCGCGGTTTGAATCCGGCGAGATCCTCATGAATTTTCAGGAGGATACGCAGATCTGCGAAATCCGGACATTCAGCGCAGGCAAGCCGCCGGAAAATGTGCAGCTCTGGGAGCCGCAGTATGACAAGGCGGATATTGCGCTCTTCACCTCGCACAGCGACGATGAGACGCTCTTTCTGCTCGGACTCATCCCGACCGCTGCCGCGATGGGCAAGCGCTTACAGGTCATTTATTTCTGTCAGCACAATGATAAGCCCGGACGGCTGCATGAACAGCTCAACGGACTCTGGACATCCGGCTGCACCCATTACCCCGTGATCGGCAGATTCCCCGATCTCTACTCCGAATCCATTGACGCGGCACGCAATGCCTATGCGGCGAACGGCATTTCCGAGGATCAGATCATTGCGTGTCAGGTCGAGATGCTCCGGCGATTCAAGCCGAATGTCATCTGCGGACATGATATCAACGGCGAATACGGTCACGGCACGCACTGCCTCAATGCGGACACGCTGATGAAGGCGGTCGAGACCGCGCCGAATCCAGATATGTATGCGGATACTGCGCAGAAATACGGCGTCTGGGATGTCCCCAAGACCTATCTCCACCTCTGGGAGGAGAATCCGATTACGCTGGATTTTGACACGCCGCTCGATTATTTCGGCGGCAGAACCGCCTATCAGGTCAGTGTCGAGGGCTATGGCTGCCACTTCTCGCAGCACTGGACATGGTTCACGCGCTGGCTCAAGGGTACCGACGCAGAGCCGATCGGCGCTGCCTCGGAAATCGAGGAATACAGCCCTTGCAGCTACGGTCTCTACCGCTCGACGGTCGGTCCGGATTCCGGTATCGGAGATCTCTTTGAGCATATCGCGCCCGAGGAGCCGCCTGCCGAAACTCAGCCGCCTGCACCGCCTGAAACAATGGTCTGGACAACTACGACAACGACAACAACTACTACGACGACTACCACCACGACAACCACTACCACGACAACCACATCAACTGCTGCCACAACACAAAGCACAACCACGCATACAACCGCCGTCATGATGCCGGAGACCGGCGAATATGACGGAGACGCACCTTCCCGGGATCTGCCGTGGATGCTCGGCGGCGGTGCGCTCTGCATCGGTGCGCTGCTCTTTGTCCGGCATAAGATCCGGAAGCGTAAGCAGAAGCCGCATTATCTTCATTGATCCATAAGCCGTGAAATCACTGCATCTGCTTTGATTTCGCGGCTTATTTCAATCCGCGTTGACGCGAAGGAACTGCGTCGGATTGATGCGCACGCCGTTCGGATCACGCACCTCAAAATGCAGATGCGCACCCGTCGAATCGCCTGTATTGCCGACCAGCGCGATCACATCGCCGCGCTTGACCTCGAGCTCCGGCTGACAAAGCAGCTCGACACAGTGCCCGTAAACGGTGAAATAGCCGTCCTCGTGCTGCAAAATGACGAAATTGCCGTAGCCCGGTTCCCAGCCGGCATAGAGACACTTGCCGCTGTCTGCCGCGTAAATCTCGGAATACTCCGCTGCGCCGATATCCATGCCGCCGTGATTGCGCTCACCGCCGAACAGATCGGTAATCTTTCCGCCGTCCACCGGCCAGAGGTATTTGCCGTTGCCGTCCACGACGGTATCCGTGCTGTAAGGCTGCGCCTCGAATGTGCCGACTGCGATCTCCTCATCTCTGGGATAGACCGCCTGAATCGACTGAAGCTCGCGGCGCGTGGTTTCGGCGCCGTCCGTATAGGTAATCAGAACCTGACTCTGCTTTTCGCCCTTGATGCCGCGCTGTACAAGCTCCTCCTGCCCCTTCGGCAGCTCATTGGTCTCTGTCCGGACGGTTTTATAATCCTGAAAACTCAGTACAAACGCCTTTTTTGTGACAATCACCGGCAATTCGCGCGTGACAGTCGGGACTTTGACACGCTGCGCCTGCGGCATAACATCCGGCAGATTCGGATTCAGCCTGCGCAGTTCCTCAATTGTTGTCGAGAATCGCTCCGCAACGGAATAGATCGTATCCGTTTTACCGGCTGTATAGGTGCGCGTGCCGTGTTCAGCCTTCGTGAGCTGATTGGCGAGCTTCTGCGGTGCGATCAGGCTGTCCTCGGGATACATCGCCTTCTCATATCTGATGCTGTCCGCGAACTTGACCTCCTCAATCTCGCCGTGATACTGATCACTGACGGCGCTCAGTACACGCGCAAGCGCTGCCTCGATCGGATGCGTATCTGTGACCGCGCCCCTGAATTCATCATTGACATAGACGCCGTAGGCTTCTGTCAGTGCGATATCCGCCTGCTCGAGCATTTTATCCGCAAGGTCGCCTGCGCTCAGGATCGTCTCGGTGCCGTCATATTCCTCGAGCTGAAAGCTGCGGCGGAATGTGAGATCCTTCCCCTGCTCTGAGCCGGAAAGCCGCTCGCGGACAAGCTCCTCGGCAGCAAAATAATCCGATTCCTCCGCGATCATGCCGAGCGCCTTGCCGTCTACCGCAACCGCAATGCCGTATTGCCAGTTCTGGAACTGCCGCACAACGCCGAACAGAACCAGACAGCTCGTCACGGGAACCGCAAACCGCAGAAAACTCAGCAGCATGCCCTGCTTTCCGAACAGCATCTCGCGCAGCATCCGCAGAACGGAAATCAGCCGCGATTTTGACGGCTGCCGGTATGCACGGACAGCCTGCGCGGCATTCCGCCGTCTTGCACGGATCCATGCGACAACTGCATCCGCGAGAAACGCAAGTCCGCGGACAATCACGCCGAGAATCTCTGCGGCACACATGAGAATCGCCCAGAGGATCAGCCCGATCACGCGCAGAATAAAAAACAATACGGCTTTTCCGCAGCGGCCGAGCCGTGCAAACACCGATTTCACGGAAATCTGATGCAAGAAAAGCACTCCTTTCTTTTTGCAATCTGTCTATATCTTATCTTTCTATTATACCCGTTTTCGTCATCTGAATGCAAGCGCATTGGACAAACTTCATGAATCTGCACATCCGGAAGCGTTCCGTTCTGCATGTTTTGTACAGGATGACATGCGATACAATTCTATGCACCATTTTCTCTCAATATGCAAAAAGCACCCTGCGAACAGGGTGCTTTTCTGATAGCATCTATCAATTATACGAGCTTAATGATTGCCATCTCAGCTGCGTCGCCGCGACGCGGGCCGATTTTGACCATGCTGGTATAACCGCCGTTGCGCTCTGCGTAGCGCGGTGCGATTTCGTCGAAGAGCTTCTTTGCGACGCTCTCCTTGGTCACATAAGCAAAGACCTGACGCTTCAGGTGAAGATCCGCAGCGGTATCGTTACCGGAGATCCCCTTCGCAATGGTGATCATCTTCTCTGCCATCGAGCGAACTTCTTTCGCTCTGGTCTCGGTTGTTTCGATCTGGCCGTTTTCAAGCAGATAGGTAACCATGCCGCGAAGCATTGCCTTTCTGTGATCCGTGGCTCTGCCGAGCTTTCTGGAACCCGCCATTGTGTTTCACTCCTTTGTAAATCCATTCAGCGATCCCGAAGGATCCTGAAATCGGGAATTAGTCGTTGTCATCCGAGGAAAGGTCAAAGCCCAGAGACTGGAGCTTCTCCTTGACCTCATCAAACGATTTTCTGCCGAGGTTTCTGACCTTCATCATTTCGTCCTCAGACCGGCTGATCAGGTCGGCAACGGTGTTGATGCCGGCACGCTTCAGGCAGTTGAACGATCTGACCGACAGATCCAGCTCTTCGATGGTGGTCTCGAGCTTCTTCTCCTGACCGCCGTCGGTGGTATCCTGAAGTACAGGCTCCGAAACCTTCTCATCCGAGAGGTTGACGAACAGCTGGAGATACTCTGTCAGCAGGCTTGCTGCCTGAGAGAGTGCATCGTTTGCGCCGACAGTGCCGTCGGTCCAAACTTCAATCGTCAGCTTATCATAGTCTGTGACCTGACCGAGTCTTGTATCCTCGACCTTATAATTCACCTTCAAGACCGGGGTGTAGATACTGTCCACAGTGATGACATCAAGCGGCAGATTCTGTCTGGTCTGCTTGTTGCGCTCTGCGGAAACATAACCTCTGCCGCGGTCGAGCATGATCTGCATTTCGAGCTTTGCGCCCTTGCCGATCGTCGCAATATGCGGGAACGGCGGCAGAATCTCGACTTCGGAATCCGTGCGGATATCAGCAGCGGTGACCTCACATTCACCCTGGGCGTCAATATAGATCGTCTTGGGACCGTCGCCGTGAAGCTTCGCGGTCAGGCCTTTGATTGCAAGGATGATCTCGGTGACATCCTCCTTGACACCGGGGATGGTCTGAAGCCGTTTGTATTCCGTGGGAAAATTGCTCTCGCATAAAGCGGTAAGCTGAGACTGGCATTCCTCGGACTGACGGACGTATATGGCAATCAGTTCCCAGTACTGTCTGATCACCGTTATGTCTGTCTGGGAGAACGATGCTGTCACGGCAGCAAGCAGCGTGTCCCGGCCATGCCTGTTTACCACACGACCGTGGATACATTTGAGGATTGTTTCCGGATCAGTCTCCCCCTCCGCAATCGTGGCAACGGCCTTGCGGTAACTTTTGCCTGTGATCTTGCAGACATAGTTGCTCAAGCGGAAGCCACATCTCTGCAGAGCCGCGTCAAGCTTATTGGTATAGTAGGTGATGTCTTCCTGCAGGTCAAATATGCGGCGGTTAAGCTTACGCATGTCCTGTACTATCGGTTCAGGGACAAAGCTGCCTCTTATGAGGTTCTTAAGTAGACACTCGGCTATCCATTGCGCATCCTTTACATCACTCTTGCGACCGGGGAGCTGCTTGATGAAGTACGGGTTTACAAGCTTGAGTTCCATCGAGTCGCAAAGCTCGTTCCATACCGGCACCCAGTAGACTGCCGTGCTTTCCATAGCGGCTTCAGTTACTCCTCGATCCACCATGTCCTGACACATCTGACGAAGGTCCGGGGTCAGCACTCTGTAGGTCTTTTCAAAAATAATGGCCTCGTCATGAC
>JAGKVC010000115.1 GCA_021152595.1 Clostridia bacterium | reverse complement strand
GAAGGCATATCTTCGCATAACAAAAAGCAAATAATAATATTTCATAATCATCCTTGTAAGCAAAAGCGTGGTTGTAGCGGTTCGGTTCTCCTGAGATATGCCGGGCGGATTGCCATGTCATGTCGGTTTTGAACGGTTCATGAAATTGTCGGCGAGATCGTTGATCCGGTGACGCTGATAGCGCCGGTATTTGGTATTGAGCCAGATCAGCGCAGGCAGCAGAAACAGCAGCAGGAGAACCGCAAGCTCCTCCGGCGTTCTGTCTGTGAGAATCGGGGCGGTGATGATCTTCTTGGAGATCAGCCATACGGCAAGGCAGCCAAGCCCCGAACACAGTGCGAGCAGCCCCGACCAAAGCGGTGCGCGCTTTGCGGCATAATACCGGAAAACCGTGATCAGGCTCATGTATACGGCGGTCATATACACGACTGAAAAAACGGCGAACACGATGCCGCCGGAGCAGAGCTGCTCCATGCACATCTCTGAGAGCAGGAATAATCCGCCGAGGCACAGATTGCTGCGCTTGATTTGTTTCATGACCGCGAGCTCATCCGCGGAGAGTACAAGCGCATATTCGTGCAATAGCTGTCGGCAGGTCTCCGGTTCATGCTTCACGAGCGCGGAGCAGCGCCGGAATGCGGTCAGATATAAAAATGCTGACAGGATGCCAAGCACGCCCCATACAATCATATAGACGTAAATTCCGGCGGTACTGTGCAGGTGCAGCGTCAAAAAACGCAGGGCGATCAGCGGCAGGAAGCAGCCGTAAGCGATTCGCAGCTTGCCGTAATACAGCTTCTGAAACGGGGTGCTGTCCTTCGTGACGGAGCCGGATAACAGCGCGAATGCGGCAATTTCCGCGAGGATCAGGAGCGATGCGGCAAATGCATTTTTATACGGAATGGTTGTGTCCTTGTATCGTGCGAACTGCATATAGTTATAACACAGATCAGCCGATAATTCAAGGCGTGTCTGTCAATTTGCGGATATTGCAATCTGTCCGGACATGTGCTATACTGATATCAAAAGTTTTTTTCAAATAAGTGTTGTATTTTTCCGAAAATCTCGTTCTTATGTATGAAGGCGAACACGAAGGGCGGTGGCAGCCATGATCGATCAGGCAATCATAGCATTATTTGAACAGCGCGATGAGCAGGCGATTTCCGAGAGCGAACAGCAATACGGAGCGCTCTGCCGGTCTGTTGCGCGCGATATTACCGGCAGCGAGGCTGATGCCGAAGAATGCCTGAATGATGCCATGCTCGCCGCCTGGAACGCGATTCCGCCTGCAAAGCCGAAGAATCTGCGCGCCTATCTGCTGCGTCTGGTTCGCAATGCCGCACATGACCGCTACCGTGCCGCCCACACGGAAAAGCGCGGTGCTGCGCAGAATTCCGGCTCGATCGACGAGCTTGCAGAAATCCTGCCGGACAAAAGCGATGTGGCCGGCGAGGTGGAGCGCCGTGAGATGCTCCGCGCTGTGACTGCATTTCTGGAGAGCCTTCCGCAAAGGCAGCGTGACCTGTTTGTCCGGCGGTATTGGTATGCAACGGATGTTGCGGCGCTTTCAAGATTCAGACACCGGAGATCACGGAGCCGCCCGAATCAGTGGCAGAAATCATCACAACAACGACATCTGTTCCGGAATTAGCTGAACATTCCGAGACACAAACCGCAACCTCACCGATTCAGACAGCATCCGATTCTGTGACCGCTGCTGTGAACACAACAGCATCTGGTGCTAACTCGGCAACTGTTACTGAAACAAAAACCCCGACACCAACAGAACCGCCTGAAACCGCTGCGCATACCGAAACTGAACCCGATAAGGTTGATCAACCAATCTCTACGGAAGCGCCGCAAACTACTACTCCTGCGATTACAGAACCCATACAACCTGTGACAACCGAACCGCAGCCTGTGACATATGAGTTTCCGCTATGGAAAGGGAGCGTTCAACATCCTGCATCAGTTCCGGAGGAACCAACGCCAATGATTTCCGTCAGGTTCAGAATCTTTCCTGACGATGTGGATGAATTTTTGACTGAAACGAACAGTGACAATGATTACTTGCTTAAAGCATACGGTATACCGGCAGAATACGCTCTGACACAGCATCAATGCCTGCTGATTGATCTGGATGCATATATGTATCAGGATGCAATGGTGATCGACGGTGAATATATGAACAATGGATTGCATCTGAAGATCGCGTGTTTGCCGGATACACATCATGACAATTCTGTGATCCATTTTGCACTGCCAATTCCGGATGATCTTATACTTGAACCGGAAAACTGCACCGCAGACTATTTGATTCTGACCGATGAAACTGAATATCAGGCACTCGTGACAAACAGCCTGACAATCGAATTACATGAACAGGAGGGATTACAATGAAAAAGCGTATGAGAATTGCAGCGATACTTACAGGTGCTATGCTGCTTTGCAGTGCGATTCCTGCGGCACCGGTTTCTGCTGCTGAAACAACCGCCGTGATTCCGCTGTACTGCTGGGGCACTGCGGACGGCAGCGAGTTTCAGGATATGACGCTGCTGGATGACAAGGGGATGTTTGCGTGGATCCCGCACGGCGAGTGCATCGGAACATCCGATAACTATCAGGTTTTTACCTATCACTATTCGTTTGACCGCGAAGAAACATGGACTGATCTCGATACCGGCGAAACGATCACGGAAATGCGTCACCGTGAGGGCGATCCGGTCTATGCGGTCTGTCCGCGGGAGAATGTTCTGCGGATCGTACTGCGGAAAGATATTGATCACGATGAAGCAGAACAGAAAATGTATGAGATACTGGAGAAACACTATCCCGGAATTACTGAGTTTTCTCAAACCACAAGTCCCGAAACACCTAAGAGATATTACGTTTATCAGGTTCAGGACGGCGTGCCTGATCTTGAATGTTACTATGATCTTGCTGACAACAGCAAGCGGTTTCCGACAGAAGAAGCCCAAACTGCCGGTGTTCCGGAAATCGCTGACGGCATTCTGCATGACCTTGCAAAAGCCGGACTGATCACCGAATTCTACACATGGGGGCAGACAGCAGATTATCAAGAGGTCTGGTACACTTATCCCACAGCATACTATCCCACAAGCCATAAATGGAACGACAGTTATACCGCGCTGGAAGATGTCACATACGACTGGGATGCTGTTGATGCATGCGTTCAGGAGCATCATCCCGAATGCAGATTTGTCTGTGCGGCGCTCGAAGATACGGAACTTGCCAAAAAGCTCGGATACTATGATTACGGACAGGACAAAGCATACTATAATGACCGGAATGAAATGTATGCCGTGATTCCGCCGGAAGGAACAACATTCGCTGAACATTTTGCGATTGCCGCAGAGCTTTACGAACAATTTGGTCTTGCAGCTGAATGGGTGTGTCCGGCATCCGCCGCCGAATCGCCGCTGATCGGACAGAATGCGCTTGCAGTTGCCGGTGATGTGACACTTGACTGCTCGATTGATGTCTCGGATGCGGTTCTCCTTGCGCGCTTCTGCACAGAGGACAGCAAAGCCGTCATCACCGATCAGGGCAAGCAAAACGCCGATGTGAATGAGGACGGCAATATCACCCTTGACGATGTAACCGCAATCCTCCGCAAAATCGCAAAGCTCGATTGATACACAGATTCTTCATGACAAATAAATGAGAACAGCCGCCGGTGTGCTTGGGACACATCGGCGGCTGCTTTCGGTCAGATTGTCTTTCGTGCAGGGAATATGCGCGGTCATTTTTATCATGCTTCATGTGCTGCAAATTGACGTACCTGCGTTAAAGCTCAGATTGATTTAAGCGCTCCTTCTCGCTGATCACAACCCCGAGCCGCGAAGCCTTTGCGACCAGAGCCGTCCGCGAGTGGATGCCTGTTTTGTCCATCAGATCATCGAGATAATCCTTGACGGTGTTCGGGCTGAGATACATCCGCTCTGCGATTTCGCGGTTTGAGAGTCCCTCGGTCAGATGCCGCAGAAGTGCGCGCTGCTGCTTTGTCAGCTCAGAGGCAGGGATGCATCCGAGCATCACCGCAGGCGCCTCCTCCGGATAGACCGATTCGCCTGCCATGGTTTTATCCATGACATCGAGCAGCGAAAGCGTGGAGTAGGTCTTGAACCAGAAGCTCTCGATCTTTGCAGCCTTTGCTTTTTGCAGCCAGTCCGCATCTGCCATAGATGTCACAAGGAGCAGCTTTGTCTGCGGATATTCCGCCTTGAGCTGCGCCGCAGCCGTCAGCCCGTCGATGCCCTGCTCCATCATCACATCCATGATGATCAGATCGGGCGGCGTATTCTGCTGACACCAGAGCAGCGCATCCTTTGCAAAGGGGAGCGCCGCTATGACTTCATAGTGCTTTGAGGGCTTGATCAGAAGCTCCATGAATCCGCGTGAGATCATCTCGTCGTCCACAATGACGACTTTGTACAGTCTGTCCATTTTATCACCTGCCTTTTCTGCATGTGTTTCGTTGTAATTGTTATTATATCATATCAGCATTCGGTTGTCACCACCCATATGGGGGGAATCTGCAAAAAACAGCGCTCCGCTGTATCTGAGGCGGAGCGCTGCGGAAATCTTATGCTTTCGGGATTGTGACAGTCAGCCGGAAGAACGGTTCGCTTTCGATTGTCATATCGCCGCCTGCCTGTTCGGCATGGGTACGGAGCATTGCAAGGCCGCCGGTTGCTTTCACAGGGGATGCAGGCGGTCTGCCGTTGTTTGTCAGAATAGCGGTGATCTGCGATTCTGCTTCCGTGATCCGGACGGTGACGCAGTCTCCGCCCGCATGCCGCACGGTATTCGCCGCGCACTGTTCAATCGCCTGTGCAAGGATTTTGCGGAAACCGGTATGCTCGGGGATTGTGCCCTCGGTGCGGACTGTCACGCCGATGCGTCCGGCAGTCTGCATTGCTTCGGATACGGCATCCGGCTTCTGCTCCGGCTGCGCCGATGCGCCCAGCAGAAATGAGTTGTTGTATTTCAGCATGTTCAAAAGCTGCGTTTCATCCATATTTTCCGGATGATCCAGATAGTATTTTGCAGAGAGCAGCACGCCGCCCATCTGGTTGTGTACCGACATCCGCGCATGCATGATCTCGCGCGCGGCAATCAGGCTGTGCTCGCGTGCCGCAACGGCTTTCATACGCGCCTGTACTGCCGTCAGATGCTTGTTCTTTTCGGACAGCTCCTGCCGGATCCGGTATTTTTCCGTCATATCCGAGGCGATGCAGCGTACAAAGGTCTGCTGTATATCACCCTGCGGCAGTGTCAGCGGCGCCTGCGTGAACAGGTAGCAGCGTCCGTCTTTCACCGGGACAATATAGCCGGAATCCTGCTGCTCGCCCTGCGCTGTGACCGTCTCCCAGAAGCGGTGCAGATCGGTCAGCGGTTTGCCCGTGATGCCCTGTACCAGATCATTCATCACAAGATTTGAGAGCAGCACCGTTCCGTCTTCATCCGCGATGCAGACAGCGACCGGCAGCCAGTCGAGTGCCTCCTTGATATCATCCGGCGAAAGATGCGCATTCCGGTAGCGGCGCAGACTGCGCACCTGCCGCAGCAGCACGAGCATCGAAAGCAGCTCCGCGCCGAGAATGCCAAGCCACGGGACAGCGAACAGCATTTCCGAGACCGGATGCATCGCCGGAATTTTGCCTTCATTCAGGAGCAGCAGCTCCCAGTTGCAATACATGAGCAGGATCAGCGCAGCGATTCCAAGCAGTGCATGCAGGGCGGAAAACAGAATATGCTTTTTGCTGCGCACGATTTGAACTGCGAAAATCACAGCCGCAAGCTGAGAGACCGCAAGCAGCAGCGCAGCGGAATAGATCAGCACGCCCTGCACGCCGGTTTGCATTTCTGAGAACGGCGTCATGGGCTGTCACCTCCTGCCGCAATCCGGATCACCGTCTGACCGTCCGCATGATCGCAGGATGCAGGGAGCGAAAGCGGCGGCAGCGTTACCGGATGCTCGGTATCCGCCAGCATCAGCAGCTCTGTATCCGAAAGCCGCAGCCAGAGCTCCTCCGTCCTGCCGCAGAGTGCTTCTGCGGCGGCTTCAAAGCTGTCGTAGAGCGCCGTAGCTGTCCGGCAGGGGAAATCTGATTTTGCCGTAATGCTGACCGTTGTATGCATGCCGCAGTATCCGAAATAATGGGCGGATTCCTGCAATGCGGCGGCAAGCTCCTCGATCATCATGGTTTCGCGCTCCGCTTCGACCATGACAAAATTCGCTTGGCGTTTGACATAGGCTGTCAGCGCGAGCGCACCGGCAATATCCCGTCGGAACGAAGGCGTTTCCGGCTGTGTGTGATCGAGGATTTCTGCAATCCGCGTTCTTGCCGGATAGACCTCCTTTTCCGCTTTCGTATAGAGCAGATTCCGCTCCTCGATCGCAGCCTTTTCTGCGATCAGCTCCTGCTCGCGGACGAGCAGCTCATTTTCAAGTGCAAGCACCTCATTGGCATCCTGTAATTCCTCGTTCAGGCGGTTGAGGATGCTTTCATCCTCTGTGAAGAATGCGTATCCGGCAGGCAGCGGCAGCCCCGAGAGCCGCGTATCCGGATCGGGATACACAGGATGTTCTGCAGCCTTCTGAAGCTGCTCCTTTTCCGCTGTGACCGGAATCGCCGTCCGGTAGACCGGATCAAGCTGCGAATCGGTCAGCATCAGCGGCAGATCAAGCTGCGGGAAAAATGCCTCATAGTTTTCATTATGCGGCAGAAGCCGGTTCCGGATGCAGCTTTCCTGCACGGCAATCAGGCAGAAAATCAGCAGCTCCGGCATCATGTAGAAATTCGGCAGTCCGGTTTTTTCCAGAATCCGGTCAGTGATCAGCACGGCTGCGGTCAGCAGCAGAAACAGCAGCGGACGGATCATCTGCTTTTTCTGCCTGCTCTGCCTTGATACGGAGATCAGATGCGCAACGCCAGCCGCCATCATGCAGCAGGTCCAGAATTCCGCCGCGAAAAACAGCGCGCCGTAGGTATAGCTGCCGTGTTCAATGACTTCTTTCCAATCCGCCGTTCCTATGTCAAATGCCATGTGGTGCAGATCATTTGTCAGAATGCCGCATGTCAGCAGCAGCGCCGGAAACGGCAGATATTTCCGGAATCTGCTCTGTTTTGCGGCGGTGTTTCCGCAGTCGAGACTGATCATCAGGAACAGCGTCGGGATTAAAATAATCGGCGCATAATAGAGATACCAGCACATCCGTGACAGCGTGAAAGACCATGAACCGATCCGGTATTTCATGGCGCGGATCAGCAGAAAGAGGATCATCAGCGTGCCGGAAATCAGCATGTTCGTGCGTGCGCGTGTCGGCAGAAGCCGTTTGCGGACGGAGATCAGCCACGGCAGAAGCTGCGGTTCGGGGGTGTTCACTGAAATCAGAGCCATTTTTTCTTCTTGAAGAAGATAAGGCTCACGATCACGATGGCAATGCTGATTGCGATGACGAGCGGATAGGAGATTTTGTATTCCAGTTCAGGCATATATTTGAAGTTCATGCCGTACCAGCCCGCGATCAGCGTCAGCGGCATGAAGATCGAGGAGATGATCGTCAGCAGCGCCATGATCCGGTTCTGCCTGACATCGAGCTGGGACTGGTAAAGATCGCGGATCTGGATCGAGAAATCGCGCAGAGAGGTCGTCAGATCATGCAGCCGCGACACACGCTGCGTAAACAGATGAAAATAGCGCGTATTCTCCTTTTTGAAGAAATTGTTTTCGTTTTCCTTCAGCTCCTGACTCAGATCCAGAAGCTGCTCGTAATGGATGCGCATATCGCGGAGATCGCTGCGGATATGGCTGATCCGCTGGGAGGGATCCGTGATGCCGCCCTCCATGATACCGGATTCGATGGAATCAAGCTCCTGATCGAATTTCTCCAGAGTGATCTGATCCCTTGATACGATCTGTTCCAGAAAATCATAGATGAACCGCTCAAGGCTCGGCACTGCCCAGCGCTTGCAGGCTGTAATGCGGTCGATGATCTTCGCCACATAGCCGCTGTCGTCAATGAACACAATGCCTTTTTCATCGAGTGCAAAGGCGAATTTCGTATTCGGTTCGGAGATGCGATTTCTGTCCGGAATGCAGAAGCTGCCGGTCAGGGAATCATAGTTGACTTCCGCTTTGGTGGAGTGGATCGAGTTCAAGTCGATGTCCATTTCGATGCCCATATCAAACTGATCCTTGCACGCGAGCCATTCCGCCGAGGTCAGCACCGCGACATAACGGCTGTTTTTCTTGGTGAAATTCAGATGCTCTGCTTTTTCCAGTGAATTCCGGATGTAATAATACATGGGTTCGCTCCTTATGCATGTCGGTTTTGTCCTATTATATCATATTAACCGTGAAAATTCAACCCTCATGCCGAAAATACGATGCTTTCGGGCGATTTCAGCGGTCAGCATATCACTTTGGTCAACAATCGGTCAACTTTCACGATACTTCAAGATGCAACAAGATAGACTTTACGCAGCTTGACATAGCCGGTCACTACGCTTCATGCTTCGGTATTTTCGGCATTGCTTTCGTAACAGCCTCACAGCAGTGCAGATCATTCTTTTTGAGTGTGTGAGAGTAAATTCTCAGTGTCACATCAGGACGTGCATGACCTGCTCGCTTAGCTGCGTCTGCAATACTGATGCCTGCCTGAAGCTGCAAGCTCACCGAAGTATGACGGAACATATGCGGATGTAATGCACCTTTCCCTGTGTTACCAGCTTGCGGACGGTATGCTCAGACAGTCCCTTTACAGCCTCGGTACACTCCTTAATGGTGAGCATTTCCATAGGCTGAACTTTATGCTGCTTCTCGGCAGACTCAGCTTCAAGGACGGTGCGACTGTGATACAGGAGATTCAGGACCGATATAATCATAGCATAAGGAAAGGGCTATGTCCTCCGTGACCGTGTACGGAAGGCATAGCCCTTATCAGACGCTTATTCAGTTTTCAGCAGGAAGGCTGATCTTTTCACCATCGAAATGATCCGGATTTTTCATCTTCCGATAGAATCCCGGCACAAAGCAAGCCACTGTAACCATGACCGAAAGAACGTCCGAGATCGGTGCGGAAAGAACGACCGCAAGCACCTTGTTTTTCATGAACATCGGCAGGATGAAAAGCAACGGAATGTGCAGCACCAGTTTTCTGATGATGACCATATAAAGGCAGTCCTTCTCCTGTCCCGTGGAAAGGGTTATCTGCTGAAATACCGTCTGTATCGGGATAATGAAGAAGCCTGCGGAATAAAGCCTGACCATCCAGCTTGCCTCCTTGATGACCGCAGGGTCTGAGGTGAAAATACGCAGGAACACTTCGGGGAACAGCTCAAGAAGTGCGGTCATCGGCACGAAAAACATAAACTGAAACCTGAGCAGAGTTTTAGAGGTCTGCATAACTCGGTCAAAGTTTTTGCTCCCGTAGTTGTAGCTTAGAAGTGCCTGTGCGCCTTGATTGATACCGCTGCTTGGCATCCATATCGCCATGGAGAGGCTGACCGCAAGGGTGATGCCCAATGCACTGATGTCACCGCCGTATTTCTGCGCCGATGCGTTGACCGCAACATTCAGTGCCGCTTCCGTGATCTGCATCAGGAACGGCGAAAAACCAAGCGTAACGATCGCCGCCAGAATCCTTGCTTTCAGCTTCATGCTTTTGAATCTGAGGGTGAGAGCGCTCTTTTTGCCCATAAGAAAACAGATGCTGAGGACTGCGATAAGAAGCTGTGACAAAACCGTTGCGATAGCCGCACCTGCCACGCCCAAATCAAATCCGAATATCAGTATCGGATCTAAGAACACGTTCAGCAAAGCACCAAGCACCACATAGATCATTGCCTGTTTTGTCGCGCCCTGCGAGATGATGAACTGCAAAAATCCCATGTATCCCATGATAGCGACCGCACCGAGGGTATAAATCCGCATATATGTGACCGCTGCACCGATCGACACATCACTTGCACCGAGAAAGTACATGATAGGCTCTGCGAAGATATACAGAACAGTAGTCAGGACAGCACCGCTTAGAATTATGGAAACAACACTGTTGCCCATGATTTCTTCCGCCTCGTCACGCTTTCCGCTGCCGAGTTTTATCATCGCTCTTGCCGCTCCGCCCTGACCAAACAGGAAAGCCACAGCATTGAAAATGTAGGTTATCGGCAGACATAGCCCGACCGCAAGCAGCGCCGTACCTCCGTCATTCATGCGTCCGAGATAGATACGGTCAACCATGTTGTACAGCAGCAGAAGTATCTGTGAGATCACACCGGGTATCGCCATTTTTCGGAGCAGATGGGCGATGTTACCGCTTGCCAATTCTTCGCTTACATTATTATGTGTATCCATAATATACCTCCTCGGCCTACATCAGCGGTGCGACCACTTTCAGCAATGCACCTGCAAGGTTATACAGCTTTCGTTCGCTTTTGAGTTCAGCTCCCCCGATCTTACGGCAAACTGCCAGTGTCTGCTGAAAATCCTGTTCGATCTCTGAGATACAAGGCACTTTGTAAAGATACGCCGCACATTCAAAATGATGATACAGACTGCGGTAGTCAAGATTGATCGTACCCACAACGGCACGGCAATCGTCACTGACACACACTTTTGTGTGAACCATTCCGGGCGTGTATTCATATATCCCGATGCCTGCGCCTATCAGTTCTCCGTAATGTGAACGGGCAAGGGCGTAGGCTGTCTTGTGATCGGGGATACCTGGAAGTATCAGCTTCACATCTACCCCGCGCCGAGCTGCATATTTCAAAGCACATTTCAACTCGTCATCTAAAATAAGATACGGTGTCATGATATGCACACTTTTTCTTGCCCTGTTCAGAATATCCATATAGACCGTTTCGCCCAGCTTATTATCTGTAAGCGGACATTCTCCGAACGGCATCACATAGCCCTCTGCTTCGGGGTATTCATCGGTTTCGAGATGCTCCATGTCAAATTCGGGATAAGGGTTCGGCAGTTCCCATAATTGCAGAAACATCAGCGTAAAGCTGCTGACAGCTTTTCCTTTGAGCATTACGCCAGTGTCCTTCCATTGTCCGCAAGGATGCGTGTGGTTGATATACTCGTCTGCAAGATTGATACCGCCGCTGAAAGCAGTTTTTCCGTCGATCACCATGATCTTGCGGTGGTCACGATAATTGTAATGGGAAGACAGAAACGGTTTCAGAGGGGCGAACATTCTTGCCTTGATACCAAGATTGCCAAGCATCTGAGGGTAATTCGAGGGAAGTTTGGAGAATTCGCAGGTTCCGTCATACATTACACGCACATCAACCCCTTCTGCTGCTTTTCTGGCAAGCACATCAAGGATACGTCCCCACATATAACCTTCCTGTATGATGAAATACTCAAGGAAAATAAACTTTTCTGCCTTTTCAAGTTCCTCAAGCATAACAGGAAAGGCATCTTCACCCATGGGATAATAGTTCACAAGCGTGCCGTCACAGATCGGATATGCTCCGCTATGGTTCATATAACGGTGCAGATTATTCGTACAGTACAGATCGTCTGACAACACATCGGTCACTTTATTGTCCTGTGAGAGCATTTTTTTCGTATTCTTTATGATCTTGTCCATATTCTTCTGCATATTTCGGTGACCGAGGTTTCGCTGTGTAAAGGCAAGCAGAAAGGCTCCGAATATTGGAAGAACTGCGATTAGCGCAAGCCATGTGAGCTTTGCTGAGGAATCCATTTTGTTGTTAAAAAGGTATATCACCATTCCAAATGCGAAAACCGACTGAAACACCGCAAATTGCGGAAGGAACTGACTGATCAGCACAAAGAACGCAATATAAAGGAATATCTGTAATCCAAGCATCAGAAACACGACCACAAGGCGGCTGAATACGATCCTCAGCAAGCCGTTTTTCGGTTTCTTTATCAGATTTAATATCCTGCCCTTTTCCATTGACATCACCCCGCTTTTAAAAAACTAAAATTCAGCATTGACAAGTGTTCACACTTATAGTATAATGTATTTAAGCTGTTTCGTCAATAGATTTCAAGTCCGAGTGAACAGAAAGGAGACATTTGTTTATGCCGAATGAAAAGAAGATGGGGAACCTTCAAAAAGCAAACGAACGCTCACACCGGCTCATCGTTGACTGTCTGCGTGAAGCGCTCTATGGTCTGCTTGAAAAGAAATGCATCACCGAGATCACTGTGAGCGAGCTGACAAAGACGGCAGGGGTTTCAAGGGGCGGTTTTTACAAGAATTTCTACCTTGTGACCGATGTGCTGGAAGATGATATCAAGCACGTTGCCGAAGATGTGCGTATTGCAATGGGTGTTGACATCGGCACGAACTGGGAGATCATCTTGCAGGCGGCATACCGCTACAAGGAGAAGATACCGCTGATCCTGAAAGCCGGAATGGGTATGCAGATACTTAACGAAATAAACCGCAGCGTCGAATCTTTTGATGAGAGTATCAGACTGCGTATCATCGCCTGGAACGGTATTATTTTCAACTGCATTTTAGATTGGGCTGAGCGAGGATTTGCGGAAACTCCGCACGAGCTTGCAATAGAGCTGACAAAGTTCACCCTGACGATGTTTGATAATTAAGCGACAGTTGTCTATTATAAAGCGTGAATGCCGTAAAGGAAGAAGCCCTGAGATTTGCTTACTGATAAGCATTTCTCAGGGCTTCATTTATTCCATATTTCCTGCAAATATCCTTTCCACCACGATCTGCGTCATCTCCTGCACTGACTCGGCATAACCGTTCCTTGCCCACTTCATAAAGATGCCAAAAAGCCCGTAGGCAAGGTAGTAGCTTTCGTAGGTATCCGAGGTCTGATCGGTGTCGCTGTCGGTCATGATGACCTCATAAGCGGACAAGATCGCTCCATGATGCCCCTGTCCGATGATAAGATCATTCTTTTTCCGCAGAGAGTAGCAAAAATCAAAGTACCTCCTGACACGGTAACTATCATTGATCTGGTGCTCCTTTAGTCTGTGTTCACGCTCATATTCACGCCACTTCATGATGATGTAAGCGGTGATGATCTCGTCCTTTGATTTGAAATTGCGAAAATAGGTTGCTCTGCCGATGCCGCCTTCCTCGCACAGCTCGTCCACGGTTATCTTTTCGATGTTCTTCTTTTTCATCAGCTTGAACAGTGCTTCACCATAGGCTGAGGTCACATATTCTGACATTTTCCACTTTTCCTTTCTGCTCGATGATACTATTTTGCCAAATAGTATCATTTTCCAGATTTTATTGACTTTGCAGCCGTTTTATGATATTATAGTATCATAGAAAAGTGATTTTGTCAAGCCGTGAGATTGAGGAGGAGTAGTCATGGAGAACGTAAAACCGAAAAGCAGACTGAAAAAGCTGCTTATCATCATCGGCATTATCTTTTTCGTGATCGCAATAGGCATTTTTATTCTTCTGAAGCTGACATTTCTCAAAACATTCCCGAAGCTCAAGGGTGAGCCTGAGATCGGCAAGTGGTATGAGGTTGATGTTGACGGTGCAAAGTCCTCGGGCGGCAGCGAATGGCACGGTATCTTCCGCAAGGGTACGGAAAACAAAGTCGTTGTGTATTTCTTCGGCGGCGGTGTGAGCATCACCCCTGAGACTTCCGAGGGTGGCAAAGAATTCTATGCGACCAATATGACAGCTCAGGACTTTGTCGCACAGGGCGGTATCGGCAGCACAGCGGAGGAGAATCCGTTTAAGGACTGGAGCTTTATCGTGATTCCCTATGCGACCGGCGATTTTCACGCAGGCACGGGAACTTATGAGGGCAAAAAGACTGTGTATCACACAGGGTACAACAATTATTCCGCTTATGTGGAACAGGTCAAGCAGTATATCGGAGAGCCTGACACGCTGCTTGTAACAGGCTTTTCAGCAGGCGGATTTGCGACTTCCCTGCTGGCTGACGATGTGATCGACCGTTTTCCCAGCGCTGAAAATGTGACCGTCTGTGTTGACAGCTCGCTCCTGCTTTATGACGGCTGGCACGAAACGGCTGTGGATCTGTGGAAAGCTCCGACTGAAATATCGGACAGACTGACCACAAACAACCTTGTTCTTGACAGTCTGACCGCACTCCACGAAAAGCGTGGTGACAGCGTGAAAATACTCTTTGACTGCTCCTACCGTGATGATACCCTGATGCAGTATCAGTCCTATATCGACAGCGGAAAAATGGATAAGACCAAAGAGCTTGGTGATCACTTCCAGCGTGATCTGAAAGAAATGGTAAACGGCTTGCAGACGAATATCCCCGATGTAGGCATTTATATCTGGAGCTGCGGAGAAGATGCAGAAACCCATAATACCCAGCATACGATCATCTCTGCGAATGTATTTGACAAGCTCGGAAATGATCGAAGTGTCGGTGAATGGATATTTGATGCTGTGAACGGTGATGTCAAGAACTACGGACTGGTGCTGCTTGATAAAACATTTTGAGGAGAAGTCAAACATGAAAACTGAAACGAAACGGGGGCATAAGGTGTTGAAGATCATCGGTATCATTCTGCTGATTCTTTTCTCTGTTGGACTGATATTCTTCATCAAAGGCAAGATACACGAGCGCCGCCCTTGGTACGATAATAACTATTTCGATGATTTCAAGACAGATGCTGTGCTGGAAAAGAAGTATTCCGGCAGGGGCAGCTTTGAGACTGTCTGCACTGAATTCAAGAGCGATAACAGCAGGATCGACACAATCAGGGTGTTTTATCCTGCGGAGCTTGCAGACAGCAATCAAACATATCCGATGATCGTTTCCGTTAATGCAAGCGGGACACGGGCAAGAAATTATATGGCTGTGCTTGACAGGATCGCTTCATGGGGATTTATTGTGGTTGGTAACGATGATCCGCAGTCCGGCACAGGCGAAACAGCATCGGAAACACTTGAATTTATCCTGAATATCGGTGCTGACAGCGAATTGTACGGCAAGATCGACAAAAATAATATCGGTATCATGGGATATTCACAAGGCGGTGCCGGAGCGCTGTGTGCAGTTACGAATTTTGATAACGGAAAGCTGTATAAGACGATATTCACAGGCAGTGCAGCTTATCCTTTCCTTGCACATAATATGGGTTGGGACTATGATGTGAGCAAGGTCACGATACCGTATTTTATGACTTCGGGGACAGGAAAAACAGATGATGCAGGTGTTACAGATATTACGAAGGATTTTGCGGGTGTATGTCCTCTCGAAGCAGTTATCACGAATTATAACAGTATTTCTGATGATGTGGAGAAAGTTCGGGCAAGAGCCACAGGCGCAGAGCATGAGGATATGCTTGTTCGTTCCGATGGGTATATGACCGCCTGGATGCTGTATCAGCTTTGCGGTGATGAGGAAGCCGCAAAGGTTTTTGTCGGTGATGATGCAGAGATACTGCATAATTCAAATTGGCAGGATATTGAGAAGAATGATTGAATCTATTCAGTAAGAGGCTCAGGATATTGCTTCCTGAGCCTTTGGCATTTCAACCGGTTAGTTTTCCGTTCCGCAGGCTCGGACGGCTCTGAGGGGCTTGGTGCGGCACTTGAAGCGCTCGGCAAACAGGGCATTGCAATGATCTATGACAAGGTTCATCAGGTTCTTCGATGCGCAGAGGAACATGCGCTGTTACCGCCATCCCTGAATGATTTTGCGAAGCCTTCTGTCAATGTCGATGCGTGTCTGTTTGCAGGTCTGCGGATGCTCCTTCAGTGTCCTGAATGTAAAACGCAGCAGGAATGACGAACCGAACGGCAATACGGTTTCAAGCATCGATTGCGGAAATACGAAATGTGAGCCGTATTCATAGGTGAGCTTTGCAACACGGCATGTATGCGGAGCAGCTTTGATCCGTTCGGTCATTCTGTCGATGTAGCGGCAGGTATCCCATAAGGAATCGTCCTGCGCGCCGATCAGAACCAGATCACCTTTGATCCGTTCAACCTTGATTTTCATTTCCTCGGTCAGGGGGCAGCGCTGCTCCGAAAGATCGAACATATCTCTTGCAGCAGCCATATCGCCTCTGCGTTTCGCTTCTTCGCTGAGCTTCTGCCAGTATTCGGGATGGCGGTAGGCATACGGCAGATACGGCAGGCTTTCTCCCCTGTAGGAGAGCGTGGATTCATGATCGCCCGGACGTTCTCTTGCGCCGTCTAGTCCGTCACGGTAGAAGCCTTCCATGATAAAATCGGACGGTGAAAGCGCGACCGTGAGCGTGATATCCGGTATGAACGATGCCGCCGCAAGCGCCATCATTCCTGTCGTAGATGCACCGAATACGCCAAACCGGACATTGCCCTTGTCTTTCAGTACGGCGATTGCTTTTTCATAGCTTTCGATCGGATAATCGTGGTAGGCGTAGTCTTTTGTGTCGGACGCCATTGTCAGGACATTGCAACCGTTCCTGTGAAGCCATTTGACACCCATTTTTACCATGAGATCGTCTATTTTGTCGCCGAACATCAGGATGACACCCTTGCTGCTGGTTTTCGGATTTTTGAAATACGCGCCGTAAAAGCCGTCTTTCTCCGTATCAAAATATTCACGTTTCATTTTGATTCTTCTCCTTTCAGAATACACAGCACAGCCTGCACTGCCAGATCACGCATCACATCTGCATTCAGTCCGTAAAGCGCATTGTTCATCATCATGTGGCAGTGCTGCTCCAGAATTCCTGTCGCCGCATACGCCTTTTCGCGGATATTGGTATCATCGTGCAGGAATGCCGCCAGTCTCGATGCGGTCATTTTCATCTTCTCATCGGTTATGCCGCTGTACAGCTTTCTGACATCTTCATCCGTATGCTGCAAGCCCTCAAGCTCCTCGTGAATATCACGGTATTTGATATGGAATACCTCAAAGGCTTTCAGCAGGGCGGTCAGATATTGCCGGATATCCATGATCTCAGCAGGGAGATCCGTTGTGTCAATCTGCGCGATGCTGCCGATATGATCTGCGCCGTATGATATGACCGAGAGGAGCAGATCCTTCTTGTTCCGGAAATACCGGTAGGCGATTCCCGTGGAAACGCCTGCTTCTGCCGCGATATCATCCACAGTTGTTTTGTGATAGCCTTTTTTCTCATACATCGCAAGCGCCGCTTTCAGCAGATTTTCTCTTGTCTTCTGCGACCGCGCCTGCACAGGTTTTGCTTTGTTTTCCATGTCAGTTCCTTTTTTTCAATACAGCGAATCGGAAGAGATCGTGTCCGAGTACCTTTGCACCGGAACAGTCTGCCGCTGCTTCAAGGCGGCGGATCTCTTCCGGTGTGAGTCTGATCCTGACCGCTTCTGCCAGCTCCGCGACCTGTTTCGGCTTCCGGCAGCCGCAGATCGGGACAATTCCTTTGCATGCACAGTAAGCCTCAGCTACCTGCGGGACAGAAATATGGTGCCGGTCGGCAACAGCAATCATCACACTGTATAGCTTGTGCATTTTTCTTTTCTGACGGTTCAGAAAGAATTTCATCAATGAAAACTTGGTTTTGACTCTCGGATCGGTGAGCATCCCTTCTTCCAGCACCGCCCATGCCCAGAATGAGACGCCGTTCTCTCTGCACCATTTGAGCAGACCGTTCTGTTCCCATTCACGGGAAATCAGGCTGTAATGATTCTGCACACCGTAAAGCGGAATCCCTGCCGTGTCAAGGATCTGCTTTGCAAGCCTGCATTCTGCAAGATCAAAGTTTGAAATGCCGATATTGCGGATCTTTCCCTCATTGTAAAGCCCGATGATTTCGGCAAGATGCTGTTCGATATCCGTCGGCAGGTGCAGCCAGTAGATATCCACATAGCTGCGCCGGAAATCGGCGAGGTCTTTTTCCAGTGACCTGCGGACGCAGTTCTTTTTGTAATGCGTAAAGGGTGTGTATTTTGCAGAGATGATGAGATCATCGCCGCCGATCTCCTCTGCGAATTCGCCGAACATCTTTTGTGCCTTGCCGAGTCCGTAGTCACGGGCAAGATCGTATACCGTAAGTCCCTGTTTTCCGGCTTCGCGCATCGCTTTCCTTATCATGCTGTCCTCGACATAGCTGCCCCTGACAGCTTTTCCGTATGCTCTGCCGCCCCATGAATTCGTACCGATAACCGCCTGGACCTCCATATGATCGCCGCCTTTCTATAAACATGAGAAATATCTCATATTTAATATACCACAAATACCTCTGATTGTCAATAGGAAAGTGAGAAATTTCTCATATTATTTCCGGATGGTAAAATCCACAGAGCGGACAAAAGCCATATTCATGTGATATCTTGCTTTTTCGGGGAGAATATGCTATACTGTCTCGCATGAAGCATGGTCTGAAACTTCGGCGATCTTGAACAGACACGAAATTCCGACCGGAATCCGCGCTTTCTGATGCAGCGCATACAAAACGATCCCGAAAGACAGTTTCCTGCATTCTATGTTCCGGTGACGCTTGCAGAGGTTGTGGTATCTGCTGTTGTCGAGACTGCTGCGGTCGTTGTCGTGGTTGTCACTGTCGTCGTGGTCGGCTGCGCTGCGGATGTTGAAGTTGTATTCGTTGTTGTTGAAGTAGTAGTCTTGGAGGTGGTTGTTGTGGTGGTTGTTGTTTCAGGTACGGTGACCTTTTCCGGCAGCGGCGCGGTCTGGAATCCCTTTTCCTTTGCGTAGGTTGCCGCCGTTGAATCCGCATTGCAGTAGATGGTGCAGTCAGGATTATAGGTATAGAAGGGCTTGTCTGTGTCCGGATCCCAGCCCATTGGACTGCCGAATGCGCCGTCTGTGATCTCGCAGTCATCGCTGCGGATGATCACAGAGGTCAACTTCGGAAGCGCCGTAAAGCTGCTGATGGACTTGACGCTTTCCGGAAATTCAATAGGTGTGATCTTCTGATTGTTTACGACCGAAACGCCGCCGATATCGGTGACACCGTTCGGAATCACAAGGACGCCGTCCTTTGCGGTGAAATACGGATTCTGCGCATCGGCTGTGATCGCGGAAAGTCTTGTCTCGCTGTCATAGCGGTCCGGATTTTCCGATTCGACCAGGTAGATTTTATAGTTGCCGGCGTCTGCGAGGTAATTGGTTGCCAGCGCACCTGCGCCGATCTCTTTTACATTTGCAGGGAGGTGGATTTCTGTCAGCATGTCCGTTGCTGTGAATGCGCCTTCTTCAATGATCTCCAGTGCATCCGGCAGAACAGCTTTCGTCAGTCCTGTGCAGCCGTAAAAAGCCGCGTAGCCGTATGTTTTTACAGAATCCGGCAGTGTGATTTTTGTCAGTTTATCTTTATCAGACTTGAAGTAATAGCTGAAATTATAAGGGATTACCGTCACCGGTACGCCTTCGACTTCATCGGCAAATACCAGTTCAGCCGGCATTTCGGGATCCGCGCCGAGTGATTTGTCAAGATGGTATTTCGGAACAATTGCCTCTGCATGATCCTCGTAGACAGCATAGACAACATCTCCGACGGTGACCTCATCATACGCATGTGCTGTCAGCGTGACATTCTCTCTGCATGCAGGCGGCAGGGCAATCGCAACCGTTGCAATTCAGTTGAACGCTGATCCGGAAGCGGATATTGCAAAATAAAAATCAAGCCCCGAAACGATCCCATAACCGTTTCGGGGCTTGCTGTATTTCGGTCTGAATATGCAGATTCAGCATCGGCATTTTGAAAGACATGCAGTCTGCCGCCTGTTATTCCTCCGGCAGGATCGCAAACACCATTTCGTCGCCGCTGTGTTCGGTCAGGTCATTCCATACAACACCGGCACCCTGCATGACAAATTCGCCGCTGCCGTCGGTGTATTCCACGGTTTTATCCGGTTCCGCATCCGGCGATGCATATTCAACATAGGTCTTGCTTGCCTTGCCGCTGCAAACGAGCTTTCCGCCCTGATAGGTCAGCGGATAGTCCCATTC
>JAGKVC010000114.1 GCA_021152595.1 Clostridia bacterium | reverse complement strand
TCTTTCTCATTCATTTTGGTGTAAACCTCTCTTTTTATTTTTCTGTGCAGGGTTTCAGGGGCGGCAGCCCTCTGACAAGCGGTGCGAATTGTGGGTTGCAGTTATTGCGCCCACGATTTGCCGAGCTTGCGATTTGT
Organism: Clostridia bacterium; assembly: GCA_021152595.1. Classification (GTDB taxonomy): domain Bacteria; phylum Bacillota; class Clostridia; order Oscillospirales; family Ruminococcaceae; genus Firm-04. Next base: position 10,962 of record JAGKVC010000114.1, on the reverse strand, counting down.
GTTAGCCCCTGCGGGGCTATTTTTTCATCTGAGCCTGTCGGCTCAGATGGTTTCCGCACTTCCATGTGTGGAATTGGAGCGTCAGCGACTATATTTCTCTGTATCGCTTTCGGCTCAAAGCTCTGCGCCCGTCCCTGTGAATATGATACCTGATAAATTTCAAAAAGTCAATGAATCGAAAATCAGGCATTCGTCAAAATGACAGTTGCGGGTTTCTATGCTCTCAGGGTATCGTAACCCCCTCATAACTGCACGTTTCTGAAAATCCGGTTGCTCCGATTTCGGGCGGTGTTGAGAAAAGTTTGTCTGGTCTGCCAGTAGATTTTTAATGGAATTGCGCGCTATAATTGGAGTATGAAAATGGAGAACAGAGCTTCGGCTCATGGAACAGAAATAAAAATAATAAAGAGAGAGCGAGGTGATTATGAATGGGTATCTATGCAGAGAAGCGTGACAAGCTCGTTGCTCGGATCGAGGAACTGACGAAACGCATCGCCACTGATACTGCCAAGAAGCAGGAGCTTGAGGAGAAGCTGAAAGAAGCTAACCGTCTTGCGATGGCTGAGGAGAGGGGCTGTAAGCCCCGTGAGCTTGATGACATCATCAATGCGGAGCATTCGCTGTTACAGAAACTTCGTGCAAGCGGTTTGTCAGATTCCGAGCTGCTTGAAATGGTCGGTATCACTGTTGCTGATAATAGCAATAGTGATGCTGACGATAACAGCAGGAGCGTGAGCGGTGAGAACGCTGACAGTTCATCGGAGAGCGATTCTGTTTCCGAAAAACATGGAAACGATCATCGCAATTCTTACGCAGTAAGCGAGGAGCTTGAAGGGCAGATGTCGTTTGGCGATAACTGATCGCCTTGTATATTGCAGGGCATTTCCCCCGTAATCATACGAGAAATATTTTAGGGTTTGACAGCGTAGAGATATAGATTAAGCTGTCGGAAAGGATAGTGCAGAACGAACGATAATACTACTGCCGTAGATAGAGAGAAGGCAGATACTACGATCTCCGATCATGAAAAGGGTATCAAGGTAACTGTCACCTACCCTGAGAATGTTCCCGATACGATTCGTCAGACAAAGATAAACCGTATCTATGATATTCTCGTAAAATACACATCGGAATAATTCTTTTTCGGAAAAAGCTATTGCAATTACAGTCGATATGCGCTATACTAAAAGTACCGCATATCGGCTGTACGATTGCAAAGCATATCGGAGGTCGATCAACATGAAAAATACAACAACTAATAAAAACGGTATCACGGCGATCTATGTCCGCCGTTCCGTAAGCGACAAGGATAAGGGAAACAACTCCCTGTCCATTTCCGCACAGAGAGAGGAGTGCATAAGGTTCGTAGGTGACTGCGAATATCAGGTATATTGTGACGATGGCAAGTCGGGCAAGGATGTTCAGCACAGACCGGCATTTATGCAGATGATGCAGGATGCCCGTGACGGTCTTATCAGCCGTATCGTGGTAAAAAAGTATGACCGTTTCAGTCGTAACATGAGGGAGTATCTGAACATTACAGACGAGCTTGACCGCTATGGTGTGACCGTGTATTCTCTTTCAGAACCGTTTAATACGGAGACGAAAGAGGGGCGTATGATGCGAAACAATCTTTTGAATTTTGCAGAGTTTGAAAGAGAAACAATTGCCGCGCGTGTGGCAGACGCATACAGCACCAGAGCGAGAGAGACAGGTTTCTACCAGGGCGGCAAGGTTTATTACGGTTTCACATCTGAGCGCAGAACGGTCAACGGAAAGACAGGCTCGGTGCTTGTTCCATCGGAACAGGCTGAATCTATCAGGATCGCCTATGAGCTTTATAAAGAACCGTCCACTTCTCTGCGTGATGTAATTGAGTATTACAAGGAACATGACATTTACACACTCTCAACCACACGAGTCAACGGTGAGCCAAAAGAGAATATGGATCGCAGCCATGTCAGCCGTATTCTTGAAAGTCCCCTTTATGTGAGAGCCGATAAAGAGGTTTATGCTTTCTTTGTTTCCAAAGGATATGAGATCCTTGATGATATTGAAGCCTATGACGGCGTTCACGGTGTTTTCATTCATCGCTCATCAGGAACAACCTTCGTGAAGATCGGTTATCATGAGGGACTTGTCGATGCCGAGACTTGGCTTGCCGTTCAGGATAAGAAATCACACAACAGGCGTATTCCGAATAATGGTTCATCGAATGTATCGTGGCTTGTAGGACTGCTGAAATGCAAACACTGCGGTTATCATATCCAGATCGCTTATACCGATAATAAGGCAAGGACAAAACGGTGGAAGTATCTCATGGATTATGGTGCGTACCGAAAGGCAGGCTGTGTGAAGAAATTTCTTACTACCCGTCCCGAAGAAGTTGAAGAAGCGGTTTTGCAAGCTATGCGTGATCGTATCGAACAGCTTACCATTGCCAAGCATAATGCAGATGCTCCTGATTCTGATCATGAAGCGCTGAGAACGGATATTATCAAGATAGATGAAGAAATCCGCAAGCTCATGGAGAAGCTGGCGGACGCAGATACGGTATTATTTGATTATATTCAGAACAGGATCAATGAGCTGCACGAACAGAAGTCTGCTCTTGAGAGAAAGCTACAGACAAAAGCCCGTAAGCGCAAGGCGATTAATACGAAACCTTTGGAAGAACCTATGCGTGTATGGGATAAGCTGTCCGTAGAAGATAAGCACGATGTAGCTATGGCTATGATCGATGCAGTCTATGTAAGCGATGAATATGGCGTTGAAGTGAAATTCAGCATTTGAGAAAATGGCTTATTTACGCCGTTTTCTATAATTGATGGAGTGTTGCAACGGGCGTACCGGTCATGAACAGCAGACGGTCGGCGTGTTCACTGATTTCCCTGACATTGATTGTGCGCTTTGCCTCGGGATTCTTGATGTAGTGCGCCTCATCGACCACGAGCATCCCAAACCGGAAGAGATCCGGCATTTTGCAGTAGACGGTTGTTTCATAGGTTGTGACGGCGACACCGCCGGTTTCGCACCACGCATAAAATGACTCCTGCCGCGTTGCACCGTGAATTTTCACGACCGGCAGATCACTCATTTTCCGGATTTCTCTGCACCAGTTTGTCAGGACGCTTGCCGGACAGACCACCATGAAATGCGTTGCACCTGCATTTCTGAGCGATACCATTGCCGCGATTGCCTGTACGGTTTTGCCGAGTCCCATTTCATCGCCGAGCAGCACGCTTCCCTGATGCAGAATGTATTTCACGCCCCATTCCTGATAGCGGCGCAGTTCACAGCGGAGTCCCTCGGGATTGTAGAGCTCCGACTGAACTTCATGCGCAAGCTCCTCGGGCAGACCGTACAGCGCATCGTCATTGCCCAGTACACCGGGATTGATCTCCTCAAGAATATTGATGAACTGGATAGAATTTGCGGTAAAATCATTCCACGCATCGGTGCCTGTGCAGTTCTGAATCGTCTGGATTTCCGAGACGAGCGCCTCGGCATCCGTCCCGTAGGAATCTTCGATTTTCAGGTCAGTCAGGCGGCAGAAGGCTTCCATCGCCTTTTGCTTTTTGACCTTGGCTGAGAAGAGCCATCTGAGCGTTCCGCGCACGGCTTCCAGATCGGTGACTGCCGCGGTGATTTCCGCGCGGTGCAGATCGGCGAGCTGCGCGGCAGGGGAAACCAGCGGCTGTAATTGCCGGTACCGGCTGATTTCCGTGACAAGCGCAGTGTTCTCCGGTGTCTGCTGATCCGTGCTGAGCCGGATCTTGCATCCCTGCCGGACCTTTCCGGACATTTCACTGACAATGCGCCGGATTGCATAGGCGGCATCCTCGCTGACGCCGTAAACAGCGGTCAGCGCTTCAACGGACGCAGGCGCGAGGTCCGCAATGGTATTGTAGCCGCTGTCATGCAGTGCCTTGAGGCGGAAAATGCGCGTGCCGCGGTTGTTGAGCTCCTCAACCGGAATGCTCCGGAGAATATGCAGAACGCTCTGTTCGATCATCTGATCGGAATATGCTTTGATATTGCCGCGGCAGCTTTGCAGCGCAGCAGGCACGCTGTCGAGCTGCGTGAGAAGCTGCCGGTGTTCTTCTGTCAGCAGCTTTGCCGCCTTGACATCATACGGTCTTGCCATGAAATCTCCCTTTCCGATCCTGTCATTGGAGTTGCTGTATTGATTTTATTATAACATATCAGGCGTGAAATGGCAAGACAGGAAAATTACGGTTCCGGCTGTAACCGGACAGCTTTTTTCAGAATCCCTTGCTTTCTGATTTCTGACATGCTATAATGAAATCAGGCAGCCGTGCTGCAAATTACAGAAGGGAAGGTAATCCGTGAATGTGCTACAGAGGAAAGCCGGTATATGCAATGAGAAGAAAAACTTCTATGATTTTATGTGTAGGAACCTTTCTGTTTTTATCAGGGTGCAATATAAATAGTCGTCCACCAGTTTCTTCATCAGAAACACAAAGTGATGAGGAGCGCTTTGCGGAGCCTGTTCTGCATCTTTCTTCTGAACAGAAAATGATCTGAATTGCAAGTTTATTTCATTCCAGAAGATTCCTTTGATAATCGCGCTGCATGCGTTTATACTACTATCACGGCAGCGAACATCGAAGCGTTCTGCAACTTCGGCAGGCGTTTTCAAACCGGCTGCCGAAGTGCGCCAATGCGCAAGAAAAGGAGAGTATAACCATGAAGGGTGAAATGACACAGAAGGGCAAGGAAGCCCTCGAACGTTTCAAGATGGAGTCTGCAAGTGAAGTCGGCGTCACGCTCAACAAGGGCTATAACGGCGACCTGACCTCCCGTCAGGCAGGTTCGATCGGCGGCCAGATGGTCAAGAAAATGATCGACGCCTACAAGATGCAGTAATCTCATTCCGATGCAAAAGGCTTCGCTTCCGGGCGGAGCCTTTTTGCTTTCTTCGGCTTGCTATTTGCGGCATGTTCTGATATAATAGAGGATAACAAAGGACCAATATAACCATCACGGCAAAGGAGCGCACATATGAAACACACACAGATTTGCGCGGCAATCCTGATTCTGCTTGCATCCGGCGGCGTGATGCAGGCATGCAGCACAAAAACAGCATCCTCTGAGATACCGCCCGAACCCGTGCAGACCGCAGCGGTACCGGTTCAGCCGGATGCGGAACTGACCGCAGAAGCACCGCGCTTTTCGGCGGCAGGCGGATTTTATGACGAAGATTTTATGCTGAGGCTTTTCGCCGAAGATGGCGCAGAGATTCACTATACGCTTGACGGCAGCACGCCGACGGCGGAGAGCCCGTGCTATTCCGAACCGATTGCGATTGCAGACCGTTCCGCGGAGCCGAATACGGTCAGCATGCATACGAGGCTTGCGCCTGCGGGGGCGTATCCTGCCTATGTGCCGCCGAAATCGCCGGTGGATAAGGCGACGGTTGTGCGGGCAATGGCGATTGCAGCGGACGGCAGCCGCAGTCCGGTTATATCGCAGACTTATTTTGTCGGATTCGGCGCGAAAGCCGCGTATTATCAGGATATGAAGATTCTCTCTCTTGCGGCGGACGAGCGCAGTCTCTTTGATGAAGAAACCGGCATTTTCGTCCTCGGCAAAACCTACATGCAATGGAGAAACAGCGACGATTATGATGCGTCATTGCCGGATTACCGCATTCCGGCAAATTACAGTCAGAGCGGCAGAGAATGGGAACGCCCTGCCTCTCTGGAAATCTTTGCGGACGGCAGACAGCTTGCCGCGCAGGAGATCGGCATCCGCGTACACGGCGGCGCAACGCGCTCCTATGCGCAAAAGAGCCTGAATCTCTATGCGCGCTCCGTATACGGTCTGCCGAAGCTGAATTGCGATCTGTTTTCCGGCGCGGTGATTAGTGAAGCGGCGGGTACGCCGGTGACGGAATTTGACACGGTGATGCTGCGCAACGGCGGCAACGATGCGATGTACACCCGGTTCCGCGACAGGCTGAATCAGCGGCTTTCGGCGGGGCGTGCCTTCCTGACGCAGGGCATGGCGCCGTGCATCCTGTTCCTCAACGGCGAATTCTGGGGGCAGTATGAGCTCACCGAGAAAATGGATGCGGCGTTTATCAAGGCGCACTGCGGCATCCCGAAGAAGAATGTCTGCATCATTAAAAAGGAGGCGCTGGACGCGGGCAGCGAGGAGACCTTCGCCGAATGGAAGCAGCTCCGGCAGTGGATCAGTGAGACGGATTTTTCCGATCCTGCCGCCTATGCGCAGCTCTGCGAAGCGGTCGATATGCAGAGCTTCATGGATTATATCAGCTGTGAGGTCTACATTGCAAATGCGAACTGGGATAAGAGTAATTCTGCGATGTGGAAGGCGGAAACGCCCGATCCCGCAAATCCGTATGCAGACGGCAGATGGCGCTTTCTGATGTTCGATACGGATTACAGCACCGGCATCTACGGTGAGGTATTGTCGGATGACGATTCCTTTGCGCGGCTGCTTGAACATGACTGTTTCCTTGCCGACCTGCTGCGCGGCGCACTGGAAAATGCAGATTTCCGTGAACAGTTTGCGGCGGTGTTCACGGAGATTGCCGATACGAATTTCAGTGCGGCGTGTGTCGAATCGGAGATTGATGCGCTGGCGGCGTTTTATCGCGATCCCGCGATTGATACCTTCGGGCGTTTCTGGGGCAGTGTATACAGCGGCAGAGCAGGGGAGCGCATTTATCAGGAATCCGTGGAGGAGGTGCGCGAATTTTACAGCACCCGCCGCGATCATATCATGGAATATCTGGAGCAATATACTCAAAACGGCGAAGCCCCTGCAGAAGCACACCCGTGAACCTGATTGTGTACAAAACCGGGTGTGCGTCCTGATTGCACGGTGCGCACTTCGCTGCCGAACCGGAATCGCACACCTTAATTTCTACTTTCTAATTTCTAATTTCTCATTCCGCCGGAGCCCTGTTAATTTTTTCACAATTCCGGACGAAAGGGCTTGAAATTTCGCAGATGATGTGTTATAATATAAGTTGTCGGACAGCGTCCGTTTAATCTGATCTGAAAATCGGCTGCAAAGCGGCAGCGGTTCCGGATCAGCGGCACCGGTTCTCCGGTAATCACGAATGGAAAGGAATGGTAACTCCTATGGCAAAAATGAACGTCATTTTTGACCGCTGTAAGGGTTGTGAGCTGTGCACAACAGCATGTCCCAAAGGGATTGTTGCGATCCAGCATGAGAAGCGCAACAAAGAGGGCGTGTTTACAGCGTACTGCACAGATGATGATGCGTGCATCGGCTGTGCGATGTGTGCGATGATGTGTCCGGATTGTGCCATCGTAATTGAATCTTAATCAGAAAGGATTTTTTTCATTGGAAAAGGTTTTAATGAAAGGCAACGAGGCACTCGCTGAAGCCGCAATCCGTGCAGGCTGTAAGTGCTTCTTTGGCTACCCGATCACCCCGCAGACCGAGCTTTCCGAGTATCTTTCCAAGCAGATGCCGAAGCGCGGCGGCGTATTTCTTCAGGCAGAATCTGAGGTCGCAGCGATCAATATGGTTCTCGGTGCAGGTGCAACCGGCACCCGTGTCATGACATCTTCCTCCTCGCCCGGCGTTTCGCTGAAGTCCGAGGGTATTTCCTATATCGCAGGCTCCGATGTGCCATGTCTCATCGTCAATGTTGAGCGCGGCGGCCCGGGTCTCGGTTCCATTCAGCCGTCTCAGCAGGATTACTGGCAGGCAACCAAGGGCCTCGGTCACGGCGACTTCCGTCTGATCATCCTTGCACCGAACTCTGTTCAGGAGGTTGTCAATCTCGTTGTCCGTGCATTTGATCTCGGTGAGAAGTACCGTGTTCCGGTCATGCTGCTCTCCGACGGTCTGCTCGGTCAGATGATGGAGCCGGTCGAGTTCCCGGAGATCTCCGCAGAGGGCGCAGATAATTCCGGCTGGGCAGCAGTCGGAACCAAGATGCAGCGTGAGCATCATATCGTCAATTCGCTGTACATCGAGGCAAATGACCTCGAGGAGCAGGTCAGAAAGCGTTATGAGCGCTATGCTGTGATCGAAGAAAATGAGTCCGAGGGCGAAAGCTATCTCTGCGATGATGCAGATATTGTCATCACCGCATTCGGCGCAACCTCCCGTATCGCAAAATCCGCAGTCAACAAGGCAAGAGCAGAGGGCATCAAGGCAGGTCTGTTCCGCCCGATCACGCTGTGGCCGTTCCCGAAGAAGCAGCTTCTGGATGCAACCAAGCAGGCAAAGGCTGTCCTCTCCGTCGAGATGAACATGGGCCAGATGATCGACGACGTCAAGCTCGCACTCGACTGCAAGATCCCGGTTTCCTTCTACGGCAGAACCGGCGGTGTGATCCCCTCTCCGAATGAGGTTCTGGAGGAGATCAGAAAGCTGAACGGAGGTATCAAGTAATGGCTGTGAAATTCCAGAGACCGCACGCATTGTGTGATGTGCGTCTGCATTACTGTGCAGGCTGTACGCACGGTATCATTCATCGCCTCGTCGCAGAGGTCATTGATGAAATGGGCATTGAGGGCGATACTGTCGGTGTCTGCCCGGTCGGATGCTCCGTGTTTGCATATAATTATTTCGGATGTGATATGATCGAGGCGCCGCACGGCAGAGCACCGGCCGTTGCAACCGGTGTCAAGCGCGCAAGACCTGATCTGAACGTCTTTACCTATCAGGGCGACGGCGACCTCGCTGCAATCGGTACGGCAGAGACCGTCCACGCAGCAACCAGAGGCGAGAACATCGCCGTAATCTTCGTCAACAACGGTACCTACGGCATGACCGGCGGTCAGATGGCGCCGACCACACTGCCCGGTCAGGTCACCACGACCTCTCCTTACGGCAGAGATCCGCGCAAGGCAGGTTACCCGATCCATGTCTGTGAGATGCTCTCCACGCTGGACGGTACAGCGCTGGCTGTCCGCACCGCAGTGGATACGGTTCCGCACATCCGCGAGACCAAGAAGATGATCCGCAAGGCATTTGAGAACCAGCAGAAGGGCAACGGCTTCTCGATCGTCGAGGTGCTTTCGACCTGTCCTTCCAACTGGGGCCTCACCCCGAAGGAATCCATCAAGCGTTTGCAGGAGGAGTGCATTCCTTACTATCCGCTCGGCGTCTACAAGGATGTCAACATGGAGGAAGCAAATGCTGACAAGCTCGCAATGGGAGGTGCCGCAAAATGACCTATGAAATTCTGCTCGCAGGCTTCGGCGGACAGGGCATCCTGTTTGCCGGCAAGCTGCTCGCATACTGTGCGCTCTTTGAGGGCAAGGAAATTTCGTGGCTGCCGAGCTACGGTCCGGAAATGCGCGGCGGTAAGTGCAACTGCTCCGTCTGCATTTCGGATGAGCCGATCGGTTCGCCGCAGGTGCTTGAGCCGGATCTGCTTGTCGTCCTGAACGGCCCGTCCTTCGATGCATTTATGCCGAATGTCAAGCCGGGCGGCAAGGCATTCGTTGACTGCTCGATGGTCGATGCAAAGACCGACCGCACTGATATTGAGACCTTCTATGTCCCTGCAACCCAGCTTGCAGACGACAACAATCTTGCAAAGGGCGCAAACATCGTCCTGCTCGGCAAGCTGCTTCACGAGACCGGCATCTTCTCCTTCGAGACTGTCCGCAAGGCACTCGAGAAGAACACGCCGGCAAAGCGTGCGCATACGATCGACAACAACATGCGCGCACTCCAGCTCGGCGCAGACTACGCAGGCTGATAGAGGTGTCTCTGACAGATTGATAATGAGGCTCCGCCTCAAACTCCGCCAAAGGGACTTGTCCCTTTGGAATCCCATTTTGATATGGATAATAGAATCCCCCGATGCTATAATAGTATCGGGGGATTTTTGTGTGCTTTAATTCTACTGTGTCATATATTGTAGCGTACAGGTCTTTAAATCTGCATTTAATCCGACATATTCTTTCACAACTTGACAATTATCATCAAATATAAGCGAAATCAAAATAGCACTGTCGTTGTATCTTCTCAAATAGCTATTTTGAGGAGATATCATACAGTTTCCTGCTATAATGACATAGAAAATATGATCAGGTCCGCCGGGTATCTTTTCCAATATATCATCGGAGTCTAAATATCCGTTTTCTACAATTTCCTCTCCTTGCAAGATGGTTGTGGATACATCCTCAACAAACAGCGAAACGATCTCTTCTATTGTTATTGAAAACATTGAATACGAATAACGGCATTTTTTAGCTTGATCAATTACAAAGTCATTATCTAGCGTAAAACTCTGCTTTGTTTCAGTTGTGGTTTCAATTGATGTTGTTTGTTCTTCTTCCAATTCTAGCGCAGATACAGTAGTTTGATTAGTAACTGATTCCTGTGTGTGTTCAAAAGATTGTTCGGCAACTGATTGTTCTTCGTTTGAAAGTTCTGTAGAACTGCTGTTTTCGCCGCATCCAAAGCATAGAACTGATAGGAATAGAGAACACGAAATTGCTAAAATTATCTTATTCATTTTCATTTTTATCCTCTCCTCGAATCCAATCTTTTTTGCATAAATATAGGTTGTTCACTAAGTATTTACTTAAGGGATTATATTTTTCATTTAGAATCAACGCTTCCAATGTTGCATTCTCATGTTTAAGCATAAACAAATAAGCGAATAGAGTCGAATCGTTCGCAATCCAATTTATAAGGACTTCAAAAACATCCATATATGATTCACAATCAATATTATCAAGCACCTCTATCATGTTTTGGATTGAGGGATCTTTAACTAAACATTCCGTGTTCTCAATTAGTTTGCTTATTTCAGACTTTTGTAATTCTTTTAGAGCAGGTAAATAATTGTCATATACTTCATTTATAAACTGCCTAATTAGCTTTTTATCCGCATCTTCCACTACCATAATTCTCCTCCATTCTATTGGCTTGACTTTATTGCTTGTTAGCATATACAACATATATGTTGTA
>JAGKVC010000113.1 GCA_021152595.1 Clostridia bacterium | reverse complement strand
CGGCATGGATCATATGATGAGGTTCCCAGGCATTCTTGTCCTCTGGACATTGCTGATTGCCGGATCCTTTACGGTCGGCAGCTTCCTTGCGGATATTCTCCGCGGAAGAACGGAGCGTTTCAGCCGCAGGGGGATTCTGTTCAGCGTATCGGCGGCAGTTGCGCTGGCTGCGGTTCTGATCGGTGCCGGATATCTGCTGCTCGGCTCTGGCTGGGACGGGCTTACAGGCGCGTTCATTCTCTTCTATTTTGCGGTGCCGCTGTTTGCTGCTGCGGTGATCCGGCTGGTGCAGTGGCTGACGAACCGCCGCAATCCGGAATAATACGCTGTCTGTAACAGAAAGGATTTGCAGCATGGAAACTTCAACCGGAACCGGCGCGATTGTCTTTACGCTGATTGCAGCGTTTATGTACTGGCTTGCGTATGATCAGCGTGACAGCGGCGACGTCTGGTTCTGGATCATTAACATTGCAAACGGGTGTACGATCAAGGCGCTGGGGCTGTGGATCAAGGGGCATGTGCAGCGAACAAATCCCGGAAATGACCGCAAGGTCTGCTTCCGTGTGAGCAGTACGGTGCTTGCCGTTCTGGCATTGCTTGTCATTCTGGCACCGCTCGGGCTGAAAGGCGCGCTGGGTGCCATGGTTCTGGTTCTGGTACTGGGACCGGCTGCACTCGCTGTCTGGGTGCTTGACCTGATTCTGATGCTTGCAGACCGCTGAATATATTGATGTTCCAATTAAATCTTGAAGAATAGATGCGCAGGATTTTTGTCGTGAGACAAGGCAGAAAGCCGCAGCCTTGCTGACGCAAGGCAAGGATTTCTAACGCAGTATCACGGCAAAAAGACAAGCAGATAACTTCAAGAGATAGTTGGGGCATCAATAATAACAGAAAGGATATTAACAATGGGAAAAACAGTCATTCTGGATCATCCGCTGATCCGCCACAAGATCACGCTTCTGCGTGACGAAAACACCGGTACGCGCGACTTCCGCATTCTGGTCGAGGAGATCGCAATGCTCATGGGCTATGAGGCGATGCGCGATCTGCCGACGGAGCTTGTCGAGGTCAAAACGCCGATCACAACCGCAATGGAGCCGATGCTCGCAGGCAAGAAGCTCGCAGTTGTTCCGATCCTGCGTGCAGGTCTTGGCATGGTGGACGGCATTCTTGCGCTTGTACCCTCGGCGAAGGTCGGACATATCGGTCTGTACCGCGATGAGGTCACGCACGAGCCGCACGAGTATTTCTGCAAACTGCCGAAGGGCATTGACGAGCGCCTCGTGATCCTGCCCGATCCGATGCTCGCGACCGGCGGATCTGCGATTCAGGCTGTGGATTTTATCAAAGCGAAGGGCTGCACGAATATCAAGTTCATGTGCATCATTGCGGCACCGGAGGGACTCAAGGCACTCCAGACCGCGCATCCGGATATTGATATCTACTGCGGCTGCCTCGACGATCATCTCAATGAGGATGCCTATATCGTGCCCGGTCTCGGAGACGCCGGCGACCGCATCTTCGGCACGAAATAAGCGGTATCGCTGCGCGATGATTGATAATGGGCTGCCCGCCCAAACTGCGCCAGAGGGACTTGTCCCTCTGGACTCCCGTTTTTTATGTGTGGATAGAAAAAAGCCGCTGCATCAGCGTGAATGCGTTGATTTGGCGGCTTTTTGTGCTTTATCCTTATGATCATATGTATATTTGGGAGAGATACCTCAAGATGAGAGAGGAAACGAAAACCATATCACCCGCGCGAATCCAATCACAATCATCCCCTTGACTTTTCTCCGCGAACATATTATAATAGGTACAGAGCATATTTCTTCGCCGTTCATATCGAGTTCACAAAATGTTCATAGTTTGTTCATGGACAAAATGCGGGAAATATGTTATAATAAATAGACCGTTTACGCGGATTCGGGAGTATGCCTGCCGTTTGCAGGAGGTTTTCACCTTCCCCCACCTGCGTTTACCGGATTAAAATTTCAGAAAGAGGTGAAATTTCATGCTGCGTAAGGAAGAAAAGACGGAGGTCATCCTTGCGAACGCTACCCACGAGGGCGATACCGGTTCTCCTGAGGTACAGATCGCAATTCTGACTCGCCGTATCAACGACCTGAATGCTCATCTGAAGGAGCATAAGCACGACCACCACTCCTACCGTGGTCTGCTGAAAATGGTCGGCCGCCGCCGTAACCTGCTCCAGTACCTGAAGAAGAAGGACATTGAGCGTTACAGAGCGACGATCGAGCGTCTCGGCCTGCGTAAGTAATACGCGCAAAGAGGGAGGGGAGGCGACTCCCTTCCCTTTTATTTGTTTCCGGTCTTTCTGTGTGTTTCTGCGATTCCTCCGCCGGTTTAGCATGAAATCATGCATTGCAGCCGCTATGCAGTCCATGATTTTATGCTAACAGATGTCGGGTGAACTGCGGAAAGCACATGATAAAATTTTTCAAGGAGGCTTATCCAAATGTTCGAGAATCACAAGATTTTCAAGACGACATTCTGCGGCAGAGAGTTGACCATCGAGACAGGCAAGACCTGCGAGCTCTCCAACGGCTCCTGCTGGGTTCGCTACGGCGATACCGTTGTCATGGCGAATGTCACCGCAAGCGAAAAGCCGCGTGACGGCATTGACTTCTTCCCGCTCTCCGTTGATTACGAGGAGCGCCTGTACTCCGTCGGCAGAATCCCCGGCAGCTTCATGAAGCGCGAGGGCAAGCCGAGTGAGCATGCAATTCTCACGTCCAGATGCGTGGACCGTCCGATCCGTCCGCTGTTCCCGAAGGACATGCGCAATGACGTTGCGGTTGTCATGACGGTTCTGGCTGTCGATCAGGATGCAATGCCGGAGATCCTCGGCATGATCGGTACATCCGTTGCAATCGCAATCTCCGATATCCCGTGGAACGGCCCGATCGGCGGCGTGGAAGTCGGTCTGGTTGACGGCGAGATCATTCTCATGCCGACCAAGGCACAGAGAGCTGTCTCCGATCTGAAGCTGACCGTTGCTGCAACTGCACAGAAGATCGTCATGATCGAGGCAGGCGCAAACGAAGTTCCGGAAGATCTGATGCTCGAGTGCATCCTCAAGGCGCACGAGGAGATCAAGAAGCTCGTCGCTTTCATTTCCGATATCCAGAAGGAAATCGGCAAGCCGAAGTTCACCTTCGAGTCTATGGAGGTCGATCACGAGCTGTTCGATGCAATCGCTGACTTCGCACGCAAGGATGTTGAGTTCGCACTCGATACCAATGACAAGAATGTCCGTGAAGCAAGACTGCTTCCGATCAAGAACGCAATTCACGAGAAGTTTGATCCGGAGAATGAGACACGCATCGCCATGATCGACGAGTGCATCTACAAGCTCCAGAAGACCATCGTCCGCGAGTGGCTCTATCAGGGCAAGCGCGTGGACGGCAGAAAGATCGACGAGATCAGACCGCTTGCTGCGGAAGTCGGTGTGCTGCCGCGTGTCCACGGTTCCGGTCTGTTCACCAGAGGTCAGACACAGGTCCTCACAATCGCAACCCTCGGTCCTATCTCCGATGCACAGCGCATTGACGGTCTCGATGAGAACGAGGAGACCAAGCGCTACATGCACCAGTACAACTTCCCGAGCTACTCTGTCGGCGAGACCAAGCCCTCCAGAGGTCCGGGACGCCGCGAGATCGGTCACGGCGCACTCGCAGAGAAGGCACTCGTTCCGGTGCTGCCCTCTGTCGATGAGTTCCCGTATGCGCTCCGCCTTGTTTCCGAGGTTCTGAGCTCGAACGGTTCAACCTCTCAGGGTTCGATCTGCGGCTCGACGCTCGCACTGATGGATGCAGGTGTGCCGATCAAGGCGCCGGTTGCAGGTATCTCCTGCGGTCTGATCACCAAGCCGGATTCCGATGAGTTCATGACGATGGTTGATATTCAGGGACTCGAGGACTTCTTCGGCGATATGGACTTCAAGGTCGGCGGCACCCACAAGGGTATCACCGCAATTCAGGTTGATATCAAGGTTGACGGTCTGACACCGGCAATCATCAAGGAAGCATTTGAGAAAACGCGCAAGGCTCGTCTCTATATTCTCGATGAGATCATGCTGAAGGCGATTCCGGAATCCCGTGAGACGGTTTCCGAGTATGCACCGAAGATGCTCCAGACTCGCGTTCCGGTTGACAAGATCCGCGAGGTCATCGGCTCCGGCGGCAAGGTCATCCAGAAGATCTCCGCTGAATGCGATGTCAAGATCGACATCAACGAGGACGGCAGCGTGTTCGTTTCCGGCATTGATCTTGCAAATGCAAGAAAGGCAATCCAGATCATTGACACGATTGCAAACGGTCCGGAGATCGGCGCAATCTACAAGGGCAAGGTCACCGGTATCCAGTCATTCGGCGCATTCGTCGAGATCGTTCCGGGTAAGGAAGGTCTGGTTCACATCTCCAAGCTGGACAAGCAGCGCGTCGAAAAGACCGAGGATGTTGTCTCGCTCGGTGATGAGATTGTCGTCAAGGTCATGGAGATCGACGATGTCAAGGGCAAGATCTCACTGTCCAGAAAGGATGCACTGGCTGAGCTTGAAGCCAGAAAGCAGCTCGTTCAGGACGAGAACGCCTGATTTGTATAGTGACGGCAGGGCAGGACATGTGTCTGCCCTGCTTTTGCGAATCAGCGCATGAAGGAGAATACACATGAAGATAAAGAGATATCTGTTTGCAGCGGCGATCTGTCTGCTGCTGACCGGCTGCGGCAGCCGTGCGGAGGAAAAACCGGATCCGGATTCGCAGGCTGAGACCGTCACGACGGCTGCGGAAACGGATACCACGGCAGATGCAGCGGATGTAACTGCGGATACCACGGCTGTCACGACGGTGACGGAAACGACGACCGTCACGACGACGACCGAGCCTCCGAAATCCTATCAGTGGGTGAAGGAGCCGTTCCTCGAGGCGGATGATATCAATGTGGTCGCGGCGGAAAACGGCACCTGCAATTACGGTGCATTCCTCGATGCGGATTATGCGCTGATCATGCGCGGCGATCTGATCGGCATGGTCGATTATAACGGCAATGTCGTGATGGATCCGAAATATAAGGCGGTTCGCGGCATGCTGGATACGAAAGAGGCACACTATGAGTTCATGTCGGATCCTTCTCCGGCAGGAAGCTCGCAGATTTTCTGCGTCAAATCCAGCAAATTCGTGAGCTGTGAGGAACCGCAGTGTCCGGAATGCGGCGCGTACTTCTCGACCTGCTATTCCGCGACTGACTACGCCTACGAAGCACAGCAGGGCTTCCTCGGAACCTATACCTGCGATGCGCTGCATACGGCGGCAGCCGGTGATGAAATGTGGCTGCACGGTCAGATCGGCTTTACGATGATTGATCCGCTTCCGGCAGCGGTTGTCGCGCGGAGTGTCTCGATTCCGCAGGGCTATATGCTGGATACCACGCTGAAAGGCACGGTTGCAGGCGGATTCGGACTGGTGCGGAACAATGAGGTCATTCTGCCGTTTGAATATGAGGCGGCGCTGAGCTATCAATCCGGCATGGCTGCCCTCTGCAAGGACGGCAAATGGGGCTATGTCAATGCAGACGGCACGGTGATCCTGCCGTTTGAATATGACGCAGACCTGCTTTATTCCTACAACCCGAATCGCTATATCCCGAACTTCGGCGACGACGGAAAGGATATCTTTGTACCGTATCTGCCGAGCGGCGGCTACCTCGCACTCAATCAGGGGGACCGCGCGGGATACTGTGATGTGAACGGGCAGGAGAAGATTCCGCTCGGTGAATTCGCAAGTGCGCGTCCGGTGCATAACGGCAGAGCGTGGGTGCAGGATCCGGAGACAAAGCTCTGGGGTGTCATCGAACCGAAGTAATACTATATATAATAGTATCAAATAACAAGCATTATCATAATAACCAAATATTTCATGAAAACTTTGTCAAAGTTTTCTTGCGGTTGCCGCGGAAATTTTCAAAAAGACTTGAAATTTCCGCGGCAGTATGCTATAATAATAAAGCTGATGCAACAAGATATGCGAAGATACCGCGAGGTTGCGGCTGTGTGCCGGTAATTCGCGGCGAGCATGTCCCGCTAGACGGGCGAATTGAGATTATGCACTGTGTGTGCGAAAAGCTGCGAAACCGCAGGCTTCGGTTGAAGGCGTCGGTTCTGTCATCTTACGGACAGGACTGTCAGGAAAACCGCTGCTCGCAGGTCGTATCCCTTTTTGCGTACAAATCGCAGAGACACTCTCTGCTTATCTCATTCCGTGAGCCCGATGCAAGACATCTTGCAACGGTTTTTTTTATAGACTTTGTATATAGGGAACACGCGGTTCGGTTGTAAGAGCCGGCACGCGGAAATCTCACGGTGAGCACATAGGCTACTCACTTCATACCCCCTAAAGCAGCAAAAACAAAAATCTGAAGGAGGCTAATCAAGTGGCAGGCAGCGAAAAACTGAGAATCAGGATCAAAGGCTATGAGCATGCGACAGTCGATGCCGCAGCAGCCAGAATCGTGGAGACCGCCAAGCGCGGCGGTGCACAGAAGGTTTCGGGACCGATCCCGCTTCCGACTGACAAGGAAATCGTCACGATTCTCCGCGCAGTGCACAAGTACAAGGACAGCCGTGAGCAGTTCGAAATGCGTACGCACAAGCGCCTGATCGACGTCATCCGCCCGACAAAGGCGACGATGGACGCTCTCACCAGACTGGAAATTCCCGCAGGCGTTGACATCAACATGGAGATGAAATAATCTCACTGCAAGGGAAATCCGCATTAGGCGGCTCTCTTCAAGCCGCCGGTCAAGTTGGCGCAGACCGCGTCAACCAATAACCAAAGGAGGAAACCAAACATGAAGAAAGCCATTCTTGGCAAGAAGATCGGCATGACGCAGATCTTCGACGAGTCCGGCAAGGTCGTGCCGGTCACGGTCGTTGAGGCAGGTCCCTGCTTCGTCGTACAGAAGAAGACCGTGGAAAATGACGGCTACAATGCAATTCAGGTCGGCTTCGGCGCTGCCAAAGCTGACAAGGTCAACAAGCCGATGAAGGGACACTTCGACAAGGCAAACACCGGTGCGCTCCGCACACTGCGCGAGTTCCGCCTTGAGGACTGCGATTCCTACAATGTCGGCGACGCCATTCAGCCCGATATCTTCGCGGCAGGCGATATTGTTGACGTACAGGGCACCAGCAAGGGTAAGGGCTATGCAGGCCCGATCAAGCGCTACGGTCAGCACAGACTGAAGGAAACCCACGGTACCGGTCCGGTTCACCGTCAGGCAGGTTCCATGGGCGCTTGCTCCTCTCCGTCCCGTATCTACAAGGGCAAGGGACTTGCAGGTCACATGGGCGCTGAGACTGTTACCGTTCAGAACCTCCGCATCGTCTCCGTTGACGCTGAGAATCATCTCATCGCAGTCCGCGGCGCGATCCCCGGTCCGAAGGGCAGCCTCGTCACCATTACCAACAGCGTGAAAAAGGGTTAAGGAAGGAGGAAATCAGAAATGGCAAATGTTCCGGTTTATGATATGAACGGCAAACAGGTTTCCGAAACCGAGCTCAATGATGCTGTTTTCGGCATTACGCCGAACGAGGGCGTTATGCACGCTTGCGTCGTGAATTATCTCGCAAATCAGCGCCAGGGCACACAGTCCACGCTGACTCGCACCGAGGTCACAGGCGGCGGCAGAAAGCCGTATCGCCAGAAGGGTACCGGTCATGCTCGTCAGGGCTCGATCCGCGCTCCGCAGTGGTATCACGGCGGCGTTGCACTCGGACCGAAGCCGAGAAGCTACCGCTACACCCTCAACAAGAAGGTTCGCCGTCTGGCAATGCTCTCCGCATTCTCCCAGAAGGCACTTGATCAGAGCATCGTCGTCATTGATAACCTCGCAGTCGAGGGCTTCAAGACCAAGGCGATCGTCAACATGCTCAAGGCTCTTGAGATCAACGGCAAGGCACTGATCGTCACGCAGGAAGCTGATAAGAATGTCTACAAGAGCGCTGCAAACATCCCGGGCGTCAAGACGGCTGCCGTCAACACCCTGAATGTTTACGACATTCTCAATCATGATGCATTCATCGTCAGCAAGGGCGCTGTTGCAAAAATCGAGGAGGTGTATGCAAAATGAAGGCACCGCAGGATATCATTCTGAAGCCCGTCATCACCGAGCAGTCGACAGATCTGCTTCCGGAGGGCAAATACACCTTCAAGGTTGCAAAGGACGCAAACAAGCTCGAAATTGCCGATGCAGTTGAAAAGCTCTTTAACGTCGAAGTCACCAAGGTCAACACCGTGAGCGTCCGCGGCCGCGCAAAGCGCGTCGGCAGATACATGGGCAAGACCGCCAGCTGGAAAAAGGCAGTCGTCACTGTCAATCCGGAGCCCGGCACCGATGCACAGGGCAAGAAGCGCAACGGTACCATCGAGTTCTTCGACGGTATGTTCTGATTGACCGGAAAGGTCAGTTCAGAGAGGATGCGGAAGCATCCTGATTGTATGGGAGTCATGCTCCCGATAAGTAAGCATTGAACTAAGGAGTGAAAACACAATGGCAATTAAGGCTTATAAGCCGACGACTCCGGGCCGCCGCGGTATGACCGTGACCGACTACTCGGGCCTTTCCAAGAACGGTCCTGAGAAGTCGCTCTGCGTCACACTGAAGAAGAAGTCCGGTCGTAATAATTACGGCAGAATCACTGTTCGCCATCACGGCGGCGGTACGCGCCCGAAGTACAGAATCATCGACTTCAAGCGCAACAAGGACGGCATGAACGCAACTGTCATGACGCTCGAATATGATCCGAACCGCAGCGCATTCATCGCACTGGTTCAGTATGAGGACGGCGAAAAGCGCTACATCCTCGCACCGCACGGCCTCAAGGTCGGCGATACTGTCCGCAGCGGCGAAGACTGCGACATCAAGCCGGGCAACGCACTTCCGCTGACCGCAATTCCGGTCGGTACCTTCATCCACAACATTGAGCTCTATCCGGGCAAGGGCGGTCAGCTCGTTCGCTCCGCCGGCAACCAGGCACAGCTCATGTCCAAGGAAGGTGCATATGCACTGGTTCGTCTCCCCAGCGGTGAGATGAGAAAAGTTCCGGTGATCGGCAAGGCAACCGTCGGTCAGGTTTCCAACATTGACCACGAGAACGTCCACATCGGTAAAGCAGGCCGTACCCGTCACATGGGTGTCCGTCCGACCGTCCGCGGTTCTGTTATGAACCCGAATGACCACCCGCACGGCGGTGGTGAGGGCAAGTCCCCGATCGGCCGTCCCGGTCCTGTTACCCCGTGGGGCAAGCCGGCACTCGGTTATAAGACTCGTAAGCATCACAAGCCTTCCGATAAGCTCATCGTGAAGCGCCGCAACGGTAAATAAGAAAGGAGGCTGACTCATGAGCAGAAGTGTGAAAAAGGGCCCCTACGTTCAGGAAGCTCTTTACAAGCGCGTTGTCGCTATGAATGAAGCCGGAGAGAAGAAGAGCATCAAGACATGGAGCCGCTCTTCCACCATTTTCCCGGAGTTTGTCGGCCACACCTTTGGCGTCCACGACGGCCGCAAATTCATTCCGGTATTTGTTACTGAAGAAATGATCGGTCACAAACTCGGCGAGTTCGCACCGACCAGAACCTTTAAGGGCCATGCCGGTTCCAAGACATCCAACAACGGCAAGAAGTAATCGGAAGGAGGATATATCGCATGGCTAAGAACGAATTTAACTACGAGCCGGAGGCAAAGGCGATCCTCCGCGGCGAGCGCATCTCGCCGAGAAAGGTTCAGATCGTGCTTGACCTGATCCGCAATCAGCCCGTAGAGAAAGCAATCGCAGCACTGGATCTGACTCCGAAGGCAGCTTGCCCGATCGTCAAGAAGCTCCTCAACTCCGCGATTGCAAATGCTGACAATAACCATTCTATGAATAAGGATGCGCTCTATGTTGCAGCCTGCTATGTCGGTCCGGGCCCGATTCTCAAGAGAATCCAGCCGCGCGCACAGGGCAGAGCATTCCGCATCAACAAGCGCACCTCGAATATCACCATTATTCTGAAGGAAAGGGAGGCATAAAATCCTATGGGACAGAAAGTGAATCCGCACGGCCTTCGCGTCGGCGTTATCAAAGACTGGGATTCCCGCTGGTTCGCTGATAAAAAGCATTTCGGCGATACCCTCGTTGAGGATTATAACCTCCGCGAGTTCATCAAGAAGTCTCTGTATGCAGCCGGCATCGCACGCATCGAGATCGAGCGCCTTCCGGAGAAGGTCCGCATTCACATCCACTGCGCAAAACCCGGTCTGATCATCGGCAGAGGCGGCACGGAGATCGATAAGCTCCGCGCAAATATCGAAAAGCGCATCGACAAGTCCGTCGCTATCAATATCATCGAGATCAAGAACATGGATCTTTCCGCACAGCTCGTTGCTGAGAAGATCGCTCTCGACCTCGAGAACCGCGTATCCTTCCGCAGAGCCATGAAGGGTTCCATCGGCAGAACGATGAAGTCCGGCGCAAAGGGCATCAAGATCAAGTGCGGCGGCCGTCTCGGCGGTGCTGAAATCGCACGTTCTGAGTGCTACCACGAGGGTACCATTCCGCTTCAGACCATCCGTGCCGACATCGACTACGGTTTCGCTGAGGCAAACACCACCTACGGCAGAATCGGCATCAAGGTCTGGATCTACAAGGGTGAGATCCTGAAGGGTGATGCTGCAAAGGCTGCTGCAAACAAGGAGCGCTATGAGCGCAAGAACGATCGTCCGCGCGACAACAGACGCCGCAGAGATGACCGCAACGGCGGCGGTGACCGCAGACCGCGCCGCGATTTCAATAACAACGGCGAGCGCAGACCGCGCACCGATCGTCCGCAGGGACAGAACAGAAGAGAAGGAGGTTCCGCAAATGCTGCTTCCAAAGAGAGTTAAGTACCGCCGCGTTCACAGAGGACGCCTGACCGGTAAGGCATACCGCGGCAATAAGGTTTGCTACGGCGATTTCGGTCTCGTGGCACTGGAGCCGTCCTGGATCACTTCCAACCAGATCGAGGCTGCCCGTGTCGCTATGACACGTCGTATCAAGAGAGGCGGTAAAGTCTGGATCAAGATTTTCCCGGATAAGCCGATCACTGAGAAGCCGGCCGAGACCCGAATGGGTTCCGGTAAAGGTTCTCCGGAATACTGGGTTGCTGTTGTAAAGCCGGGCAGAGTGCTGTTCGAGATCGGTGCCGATAAGGATAAGCCGATTTCCGAGGCTGACCT
>JAGKVC010000112.1 GCA_021152595.1 Clostridia bacterium | reverse complement strand
ATAATATACGATATACTAGGTGTATAATGAAAATCGAACGGGATACGGTTTTCATTTATGATATGTTATAAAGAGAAGGAGTGCTTTGTATGACCTACATGCTCAATGATATTGATGAGGCAATCGATCGAAAGTTTCTCGTTACGAAAAAGCTGAACAATCAGGTTGAGCCGGGTACGATCGTCCACATCATGGATGCTCACGGAAACAAGGACGGCTCTATCAATGTCTACTATCGCATTACCTATACCAAGCAGGAGTACACTGTCAAATTTGACAATGTCAAGCAGTTCTGCAAATGGGCTCGTCCGGACAATTTCATTGCCCGCCACTATGAAAACTTCAATATTAAGGAGATCCAGCGCTACGTGAAGGTCAAGGACAGAACCTTTACATCCTTCTGCCTGCCGTTGATCCTGCTTGCGCTGCTCGTCATCTGGGTTCTGTGCCTTGTGCTGCTCGGCGGCTCAACGCTTGCGATCATTGCAGGTGTGATTCTCTCGATTCTGACTGCTGTAGGCATTACTATGGTCTATCGCAATAACAGACAGAAGGCACTGATTAAGTTCTATCGCAAAGTCAGCGCGAACTCCAACTGGGGTGTTAACTTCAAATAAGCTGCTCTATCACAAATCAGAGCCGTACAAAACTTGTACGGCTCTATTTTCATGCCCGAATTGTTTTATATACAGCAGAAAGCCCTTCCCCGAATCGGAGAAGGGCTTTTGATTATACGCCTTTTTTGTAGTTAAAGTTGTTCTTTGCAACCTTCTTGCGCGCTCTTGCATTTTTGAGCATCTCCTCTTTGGAGAGACCGGTTGCAAGCTCTTCAGCGGCATCAGCTGCTGCTGCATCGGAATCATCGAGGAAGCTGGTGAGACGCTTGCGATACGCACCGCCGCCGCCCTCAGAAAGCGTCTGAGAGACCATGGAGCTCTGCTGTACGGCGCCTGTTGCGTGTACAGAAGCACCCATGCCCTGCGGCTGAATATACGCGCTCTGCTGCGGAACAAAGCTCTGCTGATGCGGAACATAGCCCTGCTGCGGATAACCGCCCTGCATCGGATAGCCGCCCTGCATCGGGTAGCCGCCCTGCATCGGATAACCGCCCTGCATCGGGTAACCGCCCTGCTGCGGATAGCCGCCCTGCATCGGGTAACCACCCTGCTGCGGATAACCGCCCTGCATCGGGTAGCCGCCCTGCTGCGGATAGCCGCCCTGCATCGGATAGCCGCCCTGCATCGGGTAACCGCCCTGCATCGGATAGCCGCCCTCAGCGCCCTGACCGCCTTCGCCGCCGAGCGTCTTGACCTCTCCCGGTGCGCCGGAAGCAGGACCGTCATAGAACGGATTGTTCTCGTCGATCTGGAGTCCTGCAACAAACTGATTCGTCGCAGGCGCCTGATTCTGATGTGCAGGAGCGGATTCGGCATCATCAAAGCCGCTCATGAAATCGCTGACAACATCTGCAATCGTATCCGTCAGCTCAGAAGCCGGTTTTGTCTCATCTTCAGATACGGCAACCGTGCACGCGGCATTACCCGCATTGGAGGAGACCAGCCGGCTGATGCTCTGCTCAGCCGGTTCCGTAACGGCATCATCGGAAAGACCGATCGTTACAAGACCGACAGCGATCTGTGAACCGGAGAGCGCAGTCACAGCCTGCGAAACGGAATCGACGACAACCGCCTTTCCGTCCTCAAATCCGATACCGGTAACACCGGCAACAATCGCATTTCTTGCAGTCAGGATCAACGTCACAGTTGCCTGTTTCTGCTCTGAAAAATCCGGGAAATTCTCTCTGACGGAAGCTGCGTACTCCCGCGCGAGCCCGAGAAGCTCCTTAATCTCCATTCCAATTCAATTCCTTCCTAAAGATAAAATCAAATAATCGCACAAAATAGGTTCAGGTATTCCTCAGCGCAGCAAGGCGCTGTGCCTTCCGTTCTGCGGCATGAGCCTTTCTGTCCGCAACCTCCGCCTTGAGCATCTTTCCTTTTTCCCAGAGAAGCTCCAGATCACAGATGCATGCAAGGGAGATATCATCCTCTGTGCCGTAATGGGAGCGCTTCGTCAGGTTCTTCTTGACAGACTGGGCAAACGCTTCAAAATTATCAAGCTGGCTCGTGATAATGAGGTGATATTCAAGGAAATCATCCTCATTGCTGAATGAAGTATACAATCCATCGGACGATGCAAACATTGCAATCGCCTTTTTATTCTCAATATAAAAGCTATTGAACATGGATGCGGCGTTGCTGTTGCACATCGAAGCTGTCATATTCGCCGGTGCAGATTCATCATAGACCATCGGCATAACCGGCACACCGTCTTCAAAAATCGCAACAAGGCTGCCGTCGCCGATCTGAAGTCCAAACTGAAAACCGCGGCCGCAGACCGCGACAACCAGCGTTGTACCATAGTAGGATTCAGGCGGGATCTCCTTAAACTCCTCCTTGGTAAACTTCTGCATTTCCGCCAGTCTGACCGGATTATTCGCAAGATGCTCCTGCACACGGACATTCCAGTTTGCGATGATCTGTTTTTTCATATTTTTCAGGATCATCTTGTGATTTGCAGGGAAATTCTGCTCAAAGCCCTCGGGATCCTTATAGAAATGCCGGAGCGTTTCGAGTGCAGCTTCGACTGCAAACTGAGAACCCAAATGACTCCTGAAATACTTTTTGCTGCCGTGACCGTCAGCAATCACGGCTACGGAATAGTGTTCATTCACCTCGTATGCCGAATGATCCTGACAGACCAGTCCGCTGGTTTCGTGGCTCGCGCCAATGACAGAATGGCTGAAACCGCCGAACATTGCAACAGTCCTCCTTATAAAATGAAATAAAGATCCAGAAACCGCTCCGGATTACCAGCCGGTATCCAGAGAGATCGCATCCGCATCGCCGAGATTCGTCATGGAATCCTGAATCTGCTGACCGAGCAGCTTCTGCTTTGCAGCGCGGACTTCCTCCTCGCTCAGCTCGTGGTTGACATCGTCAGAGAGCGTCATACTCTTGCTGCCGATCTGTGCAGAGGTAACTGCGATAATCTTGATCATCTGTGCAAGCTGGCCGCCGGAATATGCATGCACAACGGTCTCCTTCGAGCCGGTGAACTCCTCGAGCATCTCATCATTTGCTTCGCTGCCGATACCCAGCGCAGCCTTGAGACCGAACTTGTACCAGCTATTCTGCTTGAGCTCCTCGAGAGCCTCCTTGTAATCGTCAGACGGATAGCCGTCTGTCATCAGGAAGATGACCGGTGCAAAGGAGAGCGACGGCGAATTCAGGAAGCTGTTGCGGGACATTCTTGCAGAAAGCTCGCGGAACGCTTCGCCCATATTCGTCACGCCGTCTGCGCGCAGACGGGACCACTCAAAGTCCTCGATCAGGATCGGCTCATTGTACATCCAGCGAACCTGTGTGCCGAAGGTCAGAACAGCGACCTTGACATCGGTATCCGCCTCGCCGACTCTGCGGATTTCAGGGATCAGCTCCTCCATAACGGTATTGAGCTCACCGATCTTCTTGCCGACCATGCTGCGCGAGGTGTCGATCAGGAAGAAGATTACAAGGCTCTTCTTCGAGACACTGGTCGCGCTCAGCGGATCGTCATCATCAAAATCGAGCAGATCATCAGCAGCATCGGCAACAGGCTGTGCAGCCGCCTTTGCTTCTCTTACAGCTTCCTTCGCGGTTTTCTTCACCGTTGCAGCAGCCTGATCTGCTGCTGCTGCAAGACCTTCCAATGCAGCGGCACCCGGTGCCTGCTTCATCAGATTGGCAGCAGCCTCTTCAATGGCCTTTGCCTTTGCCTGTGCAGTGGTCTCTGCACCGGAAGCGCCTTTCTTTTCATTGCTCATAACTCAGATTCTCCCTTTCATGTTATGCAATCATATAGCATGGCATCAGAGCGATGCCGTTACTTCACCGAAATTGATTACAAGCCCCTGCCAGACAGGGAAGCCCTTTCCGGGCGGAATATCGTAGTAGTCGCCGTCCGGCATCTTGACGCTCCAAGTCTTGTTTGACATATTCTTGAAACCGAGAACGCCGGGCTTCAGGCGGTTTTCGACAAGCTCGCCTGCAATGGTCTGGAAGTCTTCGGAATCCGGATCAATCTCGCATTCATAGAACACGCAGCCGAGATAAAGCGGCATACGGTTTTTGCGGTTGCTGAATTTCAGCGTATCAAAAATCGTACCGCACTGCGGGCACTTGAATGACTTGGAATCCGGCTGCTTGAATGTCGAGCAGAAGTTCGTTCTGCCGCAGCTGCACTGGATGATCTCCGAGCGCAGGCGGATAAAGATCTTCTGCCATTCATTCTCGATAATGCGCTTGTTCGGATCGGAGATGCCCAGTGTAAAGGAGCGGATGAACGCATCCTTGACATAATCCGGATAGATCCGCCAGAACTTGATCACATTGTCGTGAATGCCGCGGACAGGACGGTTGCTTGCATCGTCGGGATCATAAATAAAGACCGCATTCTGTCCGTAGTGCTTGAGTTCAGAGGATTCGGTCAGGCAGACATCTCTGACGACCTTTTCGCCCTCCATCGGATCGCCGCGGAACAGCAGCTTGAACAATACAACCGCAAGCGAATATTTATCCGTCTGGACATTCGGCTTTGCAACGCCGCGGACGACCTCAGGCGCCATATAGCCCGGTTTGCCGCCGATGCCGAAGTTGCTGCCGTCCGGCGCGATGTTATCGCAGTCACAGACGAGTACGGCGCCTGTATCCATATTGATGAAGAAGCCGCCGTCGTTCAGGTCCTGATAGCTCTTGCCGGCGCGATGAAGCTGCCGGAACGCATTGACGATATTGATGACCGCTGTCACCATTGCATAGAGGCTGGTGAAGCGGACCGGTGTTTTTGTCGATCTGCCCGTCAGCGGATTGACAGACAGCTTATAGGTATTGAGGATATCCACAAAGGAATCAAAGCTCTCGGGTTTCAGCTCCATGAGGTAGCCGAAGGTACCGTCGGGTGTCTCCTTTGTCAGGTATTTCGGCCACAGAAACTTATTGCTCGGCGGGCCGTCGCTGATATTATTCTGAATATTCTTGCGGAACGCCTTGGGGTTCTTCATCTTGTCGATGTCATACCATTTCAGCGCCCATTTCATGCCGTTATAGCGTACAACGTAGACAGTACCCTGTCCGCCGCTGCCGATCACACCGAGAACCTCGGCCTTTCCGCCGTATTCCATTTCGACTTCCTGACCGATTGAAAGCTCTACCATGCGAATCTGTCCTCCTATATGTAATCATGTCAGCCGCACTGCGGTCAAACGACTCAGCGTGCAGCCGGGAGATAGGTCTCCACCGGAATCGCGTTGCTGAGACAATATTTATAAACGTAAGAATTTTCCACACAGACGATCGTCAGGCGCGGACAATATGCAAACGCATTCTTATCAATAAACTTGACGCTGTCGGGCAGTGTCAGCTTGCGCAGCCTTTCACATCCTGCAAAGGCCTGTTCGCCGATGCTGCTGACAGTATCGGGAATCTCAACAATCTCGAGACTGCGGCAGAATGAGAATGTGCTGTCTGCAATCTCCATAATACCCGTCGGAAGATTCACGCTGACGAGCTTTTCACACTGGCTGAATGCAGCCTGCCCGATGAGCCGGAGCGAAGCCGGCAGCTCGATCATGCGCAGATGCTTACAATTAGAAAAGGCATACTCGCCGATTGCAAGCAGTGATTCCGGAAGCTGTACCGAGCGCAGATTGCTGAATCCGTCGAAGCTGAATTCCTCGATCTTGGTGCAGCCCTCAGGGATCACAACATTTCTCGAAAGGAATCTGTATTTTGCGGCCGCAGAACGGCTGAAAATATTATCATTGACGCTGACAGGACGCACATGCTCCTTCGGCGCATCATCGTCCTCGGTCTTCTCCGGTACGCGCAGCGGAGATTCATACACCCAGCCGAGCATATAGGTCAGGCTGGCAAGCACAAATTCTGCGGCATTTTCGGAAAGGAATTTCTCGCCCAGCATGACGCTTCTTGCCTTTGTGACAGCCATTTCGTGGTTGCCCTGTTCGGAAAGCAGCACACCGAGGATTCCGTCCTCGACCATACCGCGCAGCAGCTTACGTTCCTTATCATACTCTGCGGTATAATCGTTGAGCAGCGCAGTAAAGCGCTTTCCGTGGAACATCAGGCTGCCCTGATACTTGTAAAAAAGGGCGTCCTTGTGCTCCTTGAGCAGGGTTTTCAGCTGCAGCTGAATATGCTGGGTATTATCAAAGCCCTCGATCGTCTGGAGGGCAGGTGCTCCGCACTCCGGACAGGAAATGCTGTTCGGAGGGAGTTCAGCACGGCATTTCTCACACTGCATAGTCAACTCTCCTGAATTTGATTCTGTTTCTTTTTTAAGTATATCGTGCAGGTGCGGCAGGGTATAATACGCCCCTGCATTTCTACGCTGTCATTATAACATGTTTTTTTTCGATTGTCAAGTAAGGGTTGTATCACTTCCGCCTTATCCGATTGAAAATGAAGGAGCAGAAAATAAAGGAGAAAGAATCTTAAAATGCTCGTTTTATCTGGATTTTCGCCGTTTTCTTCTTCAAATTTGATTTTTTGAAATTTAATTATTTTGCTTTATGTTTGTGTATATTGCCCAAAAGTGATAGATTAAAATTGTTTTGAGTATAAAATAAAACACCTTGAATTTTTTTTGTAAATGTGATATTATAATAATGTTAAGTCATGATAGCGGAATTTTCGTTTTATCAGTCATGCGTTCCGCATACATGACAGCTTCATCTGAATTCATTTGCAGGAGGAACGTACATGAAAAAGAAGAGCAGAAAGCACTTCGTCAGACCGGCGCTTTGCAGTCTTGCTTTGGCTTTGAGCCTGTCTGTATCCGGATGCGGCCTCTCCGGCACAGAAAACCGCATGGGTTCTGCTGATGTCGGTACCAAGATCTATGTCATCGGCCAATCAAAAAGCGTCGCATTCTGGGACAAGGTCCAGCAGGGTGCACTCGAAGCCGGTGAGGAGCTCGGTTATGAGGTTGTCTACACGAGCGCCAGTACAATCACGGATTCGGACGAGCAGAAAAAGCTCATCCGCGAGGCAATCAATGCAGGCGCACAGTCCATCGTCATTGCCCCGATTGATCCGGAGGATCTGAACGACGATATCAAGGCTGCTGTCGATGCAGGAATTAAAGTTCTGACCATCGACTCCGATGCGGCATCCAGTGCCCGCAGCGCCTATATCGGCACGATCAACGCTTCGAGCGGTGCAATCGCGGCACGTCATGCAGCGGAATATGTCACTGATTATTATAAGGATAAAGTGCTGATCGTTTCAGAGTCTGAAACCATCGGTTCCATTCAGGACAGACTGAGCGGCTTTATTCCGGCGCTGGTGGGCAATGTCAAGTCCAGAGCAGCGGCAGCGTATTCCGAGCAGGCACAGGCTGCTGCACAGGCAGAGCTGGAAGGTGCAACGGATATTCCGGCTGCCGTTCTGAATCCGGCACGTTCCTCTGCTGCTGTTGCAGCGGCGGCAAACGCACCGGAAGAAGCACTTGCAAAAGCAGTTGCAAGTGCAACTGCTGCCAGTGCAAAGACCGCAAATGTTGATGTTGAGATTGCGGCAAGAGCTGCAAAGCTCGCAACGGACGCACAGGGCGGTAACGGTGATCTCGCAGCCAGAATGGTTCGTGAGATCATGACCGGTGAAGTCATTGATACGCCGGAAGACGAACAGACTGCTGAGCCGCAGTACAACAAGTCTGAAGAGGCTGTTGCGAAGATCAATGCCGCAGCAGCAACGGCTGCAAAGGCAGCGGCTGCACAGGGCGGCAATTCGGATGCAATCACCGCAGCAGCAAGAGATGCCGCAGTTAAGGCAGCGCTGGAACTCGGCGCAGGCCCCGGCACTGCCGCACAGGCAGCAGGTCAGGCAGCCGGTATGAACGGCGGTGACGCGATGGCAGCATCCTCCGCGGCTGCCGCAGAGGTTGACAAAGCGGTCAACAAGAGAGATGAAAACGCTGCTGAAGGCAACAAGCCGCAGCAAAGCGGCGCTCCGACCGACAATGCACAGCAGGGCGGCGACGCAGGCGAAATTCCGCAGGAACTGATTGATGCTGCACAGGGCGCTGCAAAGACAGCAGCAAGCCAGGGTGCACCTGCCGCGGCAATCGAGCAGGCTGCAGCGAATGCCGCAGCAACAACTGCAGTCCAGATCGGTGCCTCCCCTGCCGCCGCAGGTCAGGCAGCAGGTCAGGCAGCAGGTATGAACGGTGCTGACGGTATGGCAGCAGGCGAAGCAGCGGCTAAGATGGTCGCTGAGGCACTGGCCGCAGAAAATGGCGAAGGTGAAAAGCCGGACGACGCTGGACAGGAAAAGCCGGATGATACCGCACAGGCACCGCAGACTCCTTCTACAATCAGCGGCGGATCCCCGATCGACTCCATCAACCCGGTCGCAGGCATCATGAACTGCAAGGGTGATTCCGAAAATGCAAAGGCACAGATCACACAGATGCTCTCCGCTGCAGACGGCGAAAACATCAAGGTGATCTTTGCAACCAGCGAGCGCTCTACAATCGGTGCATGCCAGGCTGTCAGCGATCTCGGTCTTGTCGGCAAGGTTGCAATCATCGGCTATAACTCCAACGATGATGAGCTCACCTATATGAAGAACGGCACGCTGACCGGTCTGATTCTCCAGAACCCCTACAACATGGGATACCTCGGTATCTATTATGCAGGAAGACTCCTCGTCGGTGAGAATGTTGCACAAATCGTGGATACCGGTGCAACCTACGCTACCGTGGACAATCTGAATTCTGACGAAATCAAGCTGCTGCTTGATCCGGCTGAATACACGAAGAAATAAAGAAGGGGGAAAGAGCAATGGCAAAGCAACAGAAATCCGAATTCAGAAGCATCAGCTATGTGATTATGGGTATCGTACTCGCAGTCATCATGCTGCTGAACATGGCCCTTCTTTATCTCAACTACGCTTCTGCAAACCGTACATTCTCGACGACATCCAAGGAGATGAACCTCATCAACAGCGCAAACGGCATGCTTGAGCAGGTCAATGGCGAGCTGATGGAAATGATCGCCGGTGTCGGCAGTACACAGGGACATATCAATACAATGGCTGGGATCTTCCCGGCAGTTCAGACCAAGCTCGATCAGTATGAGCAGGTCGGTTATCACAACGAATACGCGCTCAGACGTTTCCGTCATGCGCGTGCTTACATCGACGCTTACGAGAAAAAGCTGAATGAGTACCGCGACCGCTACACCGCAGTTCTCATGACAAACGATCAGGATCAGATCGACGCATTCAAGGATACGCTCAAGAACATCTACGATCAGGAGATCTCTCCGCTTCAGACCGCATCGTCTGAAATGATGGTCGCTTCGATCGCTATCGGTTCCGCGGCTGCAAGCAAGCGTACCGCTGAATCCAACCGCAACATGTACATGATCCTCGCTGTTCTGGCTGCGATCCTTATTATCGGTGAAATCGCAATTTTCCTCGCTGCAAGATACAACAAGCGTGCAAGCGAAGAAATCAGCCGCAAGAGCGCTCAGTTCGCAGATGCATCCTCCAAGCTCATGCGTTCGCGTGAGAAGATGGAAGACATCGCGGTCTCCAACATTCTGACCGGTCTGAAGAACCGTTACGCACTCGAGCAGGATATCGGCGAAAGACTTGCAACCGAGCAGTTCAATATCGCGGTCTTCGACCTTGATAACTTCCGCAGCATCAACGATACCTACGGCTATGATTTCGGTGACGAATATCTTGCACAGATCGCTGAGCGACTCAAGGAAGAGTTCGAGCAGTTCGCGGATATCTACAATATCACCGGTAACGAATTCTGCTTCGTCTTCAAGAGAACCGTCTCCGATACGCAGGTCATCCGCCTTGTTGAGAACATCGTCAATGTCATGGCAAGCCCGTACACGATCCTGAACCTGACCGTTCAGCTCACTGTCTCCGGCAGCACCTACCACTACCTCGCCGGTGACTGCCTGAACGTCAACTCGCTGCTTGTCAAGATGGATAATGTTCTGCGTAATGCAAAGCGCGCAGGCGGCGGTCAGATCTTCCAGGTTATGAACATCTGATATCCCGCATATCAATTTAATCCAAAAATCAGTTCGCTGTTTTGCACGGCGAACTGATTTTTTGTATGTACATCTTTTTTCGGAATTGTACAATGAGGCAAAAATGAGATCAATATTCCGGCGATTTGACAGCAATGTGTAAAATCGTAAAAAAGACAGCTTGTTCGTATGAAGTTATATTGACTTTTCATGAATTTTGATGTATAATAACAATATAGTAAGAAATAACAGCGAAACAGCACAAAAGAAATCCAGAACGCGACGTACAACTTTTGCAATACCCGCTCATGGCGATTGCCTGAAATACATAAAACGGGAGGAAAAAGGGAATGTCTGAATCCAGATTTATGAAAACAGTTCTGTTTGGCGGATACGACCGTGAAGGCGTTGAGCAAAAATTTGAAAGGCTCAGTGCCAAGTTGTTCAGCTTGGAAAATGAACTGTCCGAAAACCGTTCACAGCTTGCAGCATTGCAGAGCGGCGGCGATGAAGTTCGGGCGCTCCGGAATCTCCTGGAGGAACAGCGCGGCAAGCTCTCTGCGGCACAGGCACAGCAGGAAACTTCCGTGCAGAAGCTGCATGCATGTGATGCACGGATCGCGGATAAAGACCGTGAGATCGAAGCGCTGAAAGCCAAGGTCAGTGCTTTGCAGGATCAGATCCGCGAACGGGATATGAAGCTCACTGCTTTTGAGGCAGATGCCGATACCAAGCCTGCACGCGCCGCCATTGCAGAGGTCGAGGAAAAAGCGCACGGCATGATTCATGCTGCGAAAAAGGACGCTGCGAAGCTGGAAGAAAACAGCCAGAAGCTCGCGGAAAACCTGATCACCGAAGCGAACAATACGGCGCAGCGTATCATTTATGAAGCCGAAGCGCAGAGCGCACAGATTCTCGCAAATGCACAGAACCGATGTGCGGAAACAGAAGCCGCTTCCGGCAATCTGCGTGCCATTCTGCTCACCGACGTTGAGCGCCTGAACGCACAGATCAGCGTGATCCGTCAGGCACTCGCTCAATTCGGAACCGAAAGCACCCGCTCGCTTGATTCGGCTTCCGGATTGCTCCAAAACACCGATGAAATTTTGAAGCAGGGCGGAATCCCAGTCTTTGCAGCACCGCAGCCCGTCGAACCGGAGCTGCCGGAGCCGCCTGCATCAACACCTGTAACACACGATTATTATGCCGAGGAATCATCCGCAC
>JAGKVC010000111.1 GCA_021152595.1 Clostridia bacterium | reverse complement strand
GTGCATCAGAGTGCATTCTGCCCATGGTATCAGTCATGCCGTAGGAAGCAGGACCTGCTGCCATGTTATCCGGATGCAGGGTTCTGCCCGTGCCGCCGCCGGATGCAACAGAGAAATACTTCTTGCCTGCATCGGTGCGCTCCTTCTTGTAGGTACCAGCGACCGGATGCTGGAAACGAGTCGGGTTGGTGGAGTTACCGGTGATCGAAACGTCAACGTTCTCCTTCCACATGATTGCAACGCCCTCACGGACATCGTTTGCGCCGTAGCAGTTAACCTTTGCGCGCAGACCGTCGGAATATGCCTTGCGGAATACTTCCTTGACCTCGCCGGTTGCATAGTCCATCTCAGTCTCAACATAGGTGAAGCCGTTGATTCTTGCGATGATCTGTGCAGCGTCCTTGCCGAGACCGTTCAGGATAACACGGAGCGGCTTCTGACGAACCTTGTTTGCCTTCTCAGCAATACCGATTGCGCCCTCAGCCGCAGCGAAGGACTCGTGACCTGCGAGGAATGCGAAGCACTCGGTATCCTCTTCGAGGAGCATCTTGCCGAGGTTGCCGTGACCGAGACCGACCTTACGCTGATCAGCAACGGAACCCGGGATGCAGAATGCCTGAAGTCCCTCACCGATTGCAGCAGCAGCGTCAGCAGCTCTGGTGCAGCCCTTCTTGATTGCGATTGCACAGCCGACAGTGTATGCCCACTTTGCGTTCTCAAAGCAGATCGGCTGAATGCCCTCGACCAGCTTATAAATATCCAGACCTTTTTCCTTGCAGACATCTGCACACTCCTCAATGGTGTTGATGCCGTACTGCTTGATGACAGCGAGAATCTGCTTCTCGCGTCTCTCATAAGATTCAAACAATGCCATTGTTACAAGTCCTCCTTAGTCTTTTCTCGGATCAACGATCTTTACAGCATCAGCAACTCTGCCGTACTGTCCCTGTGCCTTCTCGAATGCAGTATTTGCATCATCGCCGGCCTTGATGAAGTCCATCATCTTGCCGAAGTTCACGAACTTGTAGCCGATGATCTCATCATCCTCGTTCAGAGCAAGACCTGTAATATAGCCGTCAGTCAATTCCAGATAACGCGGGCCCTTCTTGAGCGTACCGTAGGTGGTACCGATCTGGGAACGCAGTCCCTTACCGAGATCCTCAAGACCTGCGCCGACAACCAGACCGCCCTCGGAGAAAGCAGACTGCGAGCGGCCGTAAACGATCTGAAGGAACAGCTCTCTCATTGCAGTATTGATAGCATCACAGACAAGGTCTGTATTCAGTGCTTCCAGAATGGTTCTGCCCGGAAGGATCTCAGCAGCCATTGCTGCGGAGTGCGTCATACCGGAACATCCGATGGTCTCAACGAGTGCTTCCTGAATCACGCCTTCCTTCACATTCAGCGTCAGCTTACATGTACCCTGCTGCGGTGCGCACCAGCCAATGCCGTGCGTAAAGCCGGAGATATCCTTAACCTCCTTCGCCTTTACCCATTTTGCTTCCTCCGGGATCGGAGCAGCGCCGTGAGCAACGCCCTGAGCGATCGGGCACATTGTTTCAACTTCGTGCGAATAAATCATTATGAAAACTCCTTTCGGTTTTTAGACAGTCCTTCAAACTATCTCTATCCTATTATACAACTTTTTATACTGTAAATCAAGCCCTTTCGTTAAAAGATTAGCTGATGCTAACCAGACTTGATTTTTTCTTCTTTTTCATATATAATAGGAAATATCAGTTTTCGTTCTGATTTTTGGAATATCCGATAAATCACTCGAAAGGAGCAACAGCATGTACGGAATCAAAGTGAGAATCCGCTGCATTACAGATGAAGCCTTCCCGCGGTTTGCGGAATGTGTCATGACCGACTATGACGGCATGACGCATACCTTCCGTGATAAACTACCGGTCTTTACCGCAGAACATGATCCCATGATCCCGGGCGACGGTGTGATCCGCTGCTCTGTGATCCGTGAGACAGCAAAATTCGCGGAGGTCGATACCACGCTGCCGGATGATGTCGAGTCCGTCATGGGCGAAACGCGGTTCCGTATCGCGCTCTCCGACCTGACGGATAATGCCTGAGCGCCAAAGGAGTCTGCAATGGAAAAAATAAGAAAGCACTTTATTTTTCACGGATATGTACAGGGCGTCGGATTCCGTTTCCGTGCATATCGCGCGACAGAGAGCCGCGGCATCACCGGCTGGGTGCGCAACTGCTATGACGGATCCGTTGAAATGGAGGCGGAGGGCAATCCGCGCGATATTGAGGATATGCTGGTCGCGCTTGAGAAGAATCAATGGGCGTCGATTGAGTCAATCAGCGAACGTGAGATTCCGCTCGAAAATACAAGCAGCTTCAGCATTCGGGATTACTAAAAGAAACTCCCTGCGGCAGGCAAACCGCAGGGAGTTTTCAATTCATACTGTGTCAGCAGCATGAAGGAGGATCGGTTATCTTCCATAGATGATGTCACCGAGCATCAGATCGCGCTCAAGTGCGACAGGTGTTGTATCAGCATTGATCGTGACAAGCTCGATGCCCATGATACGTGCAAAATTGCGGATTGTATCATCCGTGATATCATAGGACAGCACGGTATGATGCGCGCCGCCTGCGATGATCCAGCATTCCAGACCGCGCAGGAAATCCGGAGCCGGTTTCCACATGGTGCGTGCAACCGGCAGATTCGGCATGCTCTGGAACGGCTTTTCGCAGACAACATCCTGCACGATCAGGCGCAGTCTGCCCCCGGCGTCGATCATCGAAAGAACCTTCGCGGCACCTGCCTTGCCCTCAAATACGATACGGGCAGGCGGTTCCTTACCGCCGATGCCGAGCGGATGCACCTCAATACGCGGACGATCCGCTGCGATCGAAGGATCGACCTCAAGCATGTGGGCGCCGAGAATCAGCTCGTGCGGATAGTCGTAGGTATAGTCCTCCATGAAGGACGCTGCACCGTCCGGATACATCGCCTTGACAACGGCTGTCAGACCGGCTGTTTTCCAGTCGCCCTCTGCGCCGAAACCATAGCCCTTTGCCATCAGATGCTGGGTTGCAAGACCGGGAAGCTGCTTCATGCCGTAGAGATCCTCAAATGTATTGGAGAACGCCTTTGCACCGACACGAACAAGGATCCGCTCAATCGCGATTTCCTCGCGTGCCTGATAGCGCACCGCTTCCATATCATCGGTTGCGATGTCATAAACCGCTTCGTACTCCTTGACCAGTGCGTCGATCTCGGAATCCGTGACCTTATCCATCTCCTTGACCAGATCGCCGACTGCCCATGTATTGACCTGCCAGCCGAGCTTGATCTGCACTTCAACCTTGTCGCCCTCGGTCACCGCGACTTCACGCATATTGTCACCGAAGCGGACGATTTTCAGGTTCTTGCTGAACTGTACGCCGATTGCGGCACGCTGCCAGTCAGCAATTTTCGCCTGCACCTGCGGATCCTTCCAGTAGCCTGCAACGATCGCGCGCGGCAGACGCATACGGGCACCGATAAAGCCATGCTCACGGTCACCGTGCGCGGACTGGTGCAGATTCATGTAGTCCATATCGATCGCATCGTTCGGAATCGACTCGTTGAACTGTGTGTGGAAGTGCAGCCACGGCTTTTGCAGGGCTGCAAGTCCGTTGATCCACATTTTGGACGGAGAGAACGTATGGCAGAATGTAATGATGCCTGCGCAGTCATCGTCATAATTTGCTTCTTTTACGACCTTCAGAATCTCTGCATTGGATTTTGCGGTCATCTTATAGATCACCGGAAACGGGACGTTCAGTCCTGCTGCAATCTCCATTGCATCTGCTTCGACCTGTCGGAGTGTCTCCTCACCGTACATTGCCTGTGAACCGGCAATAAACCAAAATTTCATTATTATTCACCTCTGTATATTGCTCTTAAGATGACTGCGAAACTGCTGCATGCTCTGCGGCAAGTCCCTCGCTGTATTGCTTCATGTAGGCTGCAAGCCCTGCTGTATCAGCGTCGCGCGGAGAAACGGTCTGCTGCGCCTGATCCGCAAAGACACGGTTTTGCAAATAAGCGCGCAGCGTTTCACTGCGATCGGATCTGTTCAGGTACGCGGCAAGCAGGGCGATACCCCATGCTCCGCCTTCTCCTGCCGACTGCATCAGCGTGACATCTGTACCGAGTACGGCGGCAAGTGTCGGCTGCGTGATGAGCGGCGTCTTGAAAAGGCCGCCGTGTGCATAGATCCGGTCGAGCCCGACCGATTCCTCTGCCAGAATGTCCATACCGATCTTCAGCGTCGCCATGCAGGAATAGACAAGGCTGCGCATCAGATTTTGAACCGTAAATACCGAGTCGGGATTCCGCAGCAGCATCGGCTTTCCTGCCTGCAAATGCGTAATCTCCTCGCCGGAGTAGTAATTATAGCTGATGATGCCGCTGCAATCCGGATCGCCCTCTGCGGCGAGTCCGTAAAGCAGATCATACAGCTGCGGCTTGGTAAGCTCTGCACCTGCCGCTTTCAGAAGTCCGTCAAACATCTTCACCCATGCATCGAGATCGCTCGAGCAGTTGTTGCAGTGAACCATTGCAACCGGTGCGCCCTCCGGCGTCGTCACAATGTCGATCTCCCGATGAACAGATTTCAGGCTTTGCTCCAGTACTGCCATTGCGAAGATCGAGGTACCGGCGGAAACATTGCCAGTCCGCGGCGTGATGCTGTTTGTCGCAGCCATGCCGGTCTGTGCATCGCCCTCCGGCGCACAGAACGGAACACCTGCGCCGAATGTGCCGGTCGGATCCAGCAGCTTTGCACCGGATTCCGTCAATACACCGGCATTCTCACCTGCCGGAACAATCTCAGGCAAAAGCGTAATGAGCTTCTGCTGCACAGCAGTCCCCTGTGTCAGCGAATCAAACATGTCGCACATTTTTGCGTTATAACTCTTTGTCAGCGGATCAATCGGGAACATGCCCGATGCATCACCGATGCCAAGCACCTTGCGGCCGGTCAGCAGCCAGTGGACATATCCGGCAAGCGTTGTGAAATGCCGCACCTGTCCGACATGCGGTTCCTGATTGAGAATCGCCTGATACAGATGCGCAATGCTCCAGCGCTGCGGAATATTGAAGGACAGCGCCTCCGTCAGCTTTTCTGCCGCATCCTTCGTGATGGTATTGCGCCATGTCCGGAACGGCACCAGCAGATTCATCTCTGCATCAAATGCAAGATAGCCGTGCATCATTGCGGATATTCCGATACTGCCGGCAGTTGTCAGCTTTACACCGAACTGCTGCTCCGTATTGCGCATCAGATCGGCAAAGCAGGCCTGCAGGCCGCCGCGGATATCATCCTCAGAATAGGTCCAGATCCCGTTTTCCAGCCGGTTGTTCCAGTCATGTACACCGGATGCGATCGGGGCAAAATCCTCGCCGATCAGCACTGCCTTGATGCGCGTCGATCCGAATTCTATGCCGATTGCCGTTTTGCCGGAAGCGATCTGCTCCTGAATCTGCATGTTATCACCTCGTTTCAATCAATATATGTATTTCGTGCCATTATCTTGCACTGGAAGCGTTCGCTTTCTTTCTGCGTGCGATGATGATACTCTGAACAATCAGGAACAGGCAGAGCATCGCAGCGATTGTGATACCGGTCCACC
The DNA here is from genome assembly GCA_021152595.1 of Clostridia bacterium. Classification (GTDB taxonomy): domain Bacteria; phylum Bacillota; class Clostridia; order Oscillospirales; family Ruminococcaceae; genus Firm-04. Next base: position 5,916 of record JAGKVC010000111.1, on the reverse strand, counting down.
ATGCCTGATCAAGACCGACCGACTGCACGATCGTCTGGATCAGTGCGAGCGACATGACGCCGAAGAGTGTGCCGATGATATTGCCGACACCGCCTGTCAGCATCGTTCCGCCGATGATCGAAGATGCAATCGCGTTCATTTCCGCGCCCATCGCATGCGATGCAGAGCCGGATCCGACATGCAGGAAGTATACAAATCCGCCGATGCCTGCGAGCAGTCCGCAGAGCAGATGCGAGAGGAAAGTCACGCGCTTGACATTGATACCGAGCATCAATGCACTCTGACGGTTGCCGCCGACTGCGTAGAAGCTGCGTCCGGTTTTGCCCCATTTGAGGAACACAAACAGAATCGCAACAATCACCAATGCAACAATCACGCCGATCTCAACATAAGCAGGGATATAATTGCCGTGCTTGTTGACCGTTCCGAGGAACGGAACCGTGATGCGCGTATCCTTCAGGCGGACAAACGCTTCGTTCTGAACATTGAACGGGTTAGTGTGGACGATCGTTGTCATGCCGCGCGCGAAGAACATACCCGCCAGCGTCACAATAAACGGCTGAATCTCAAGATATGCGACAAGATAGCCCTGAACAAGACCGAACGCAAGTCCGATGCCGAGTGAAATCAGAATCGCGCCGATGATATTGCCGCCGTGATAATCCAGATACACCGCACAGCTCATGCTGACTAGCGCAGCGACACCGCCGACGGAAATATCAATGCCGCCTGTGATCATGACAAGCGTCAGACCGCAGGAGAGAATGATCAGCGCCGCATTTGCGTTCATGATATTGAACATCGTCTGCGGCTTGAGGAAGCCCTTTTGCAGGAAAATGATCGCGCCCAGATACATCAGTATGAACACGATGATTGTAATGGACATCAGAAGATTGGTGTCCGTCATTTTACGCAGTCTGCCTGCGAGACCGCTGCGCTTTGCTACAGAATTCGTCATACTGCATTCTCCCTTCTGTTAAGCTGCGGCCTTGCCTGCGCGCAGTCTGCGGAACAGACCGGTAATCTTCTCGCGGAAGACCGGTGCGCTCAGGACAACCAGAAGAATGACGACAACCGCCTTATATGCGGACAGCGCATCGGACTGGACGTCAAACTTGTAAAGCGTTGTTGTGAGGAACTGAATGACATAAGCGCCGAGAATCGAAGCGCCCATGTTGAATTTGCCGCCGCTCAGCGCGTTTCCGCCGAGAGCAACTGCAAGGATCGCATCCATTTCGATATCCTTTGCGATAACCGAATAGTTGATCGTGGAAAGACGGCTGACCTTGATCAGACCGCAGACCGCGACGCAAAGTCCGAGCAGAATATATACTGCAAATTTGATCAGTTCCGGATTCAGACCGTTCAGACGGGATGTCTTTTCATTGATGCCGACTGCCTGTACGTACAGCCCGAGATTTGTGAATTTCAGGACTGCCCATGTGATCACAAAGCAGAGCAGCGCAATGAAGAACGGTGTCGGAATCGGGATACCCGGCAGATAACCGCCGAAATAGGTAAAGGATTTTTCGCTGACGATCGGCAGCTCATTGTTATTGATCCATGCCGCAATGGATCTGCCCGCGGTAAACAGGATCAGCGTTGCAACCATCGGCTGAATCTTGAAAAATGCAACCAATGCACCGTTGAATGCGCCGAAGATCATCGCAACAATACAGCAGACGATAAATGCGACAAAGACCGGTGCCTGCAAGGTCTCCGGACGGGATTCCGTTCCGCAGAGTACCCGAAGCAGAACGCTTCCGGCAATCGCTATGCCTGCACCGACGGAAATATCCTGTCCGCCGGAAGCTGCGGTTACGAGCGTCATGCCGATCGCAAGGATCGCAAGCTCGGAGCCGTAGTCGATAATCGAGATCAGATAACCGGATAAAACCGGATTGCCGTCACTGTTGTATCCGAGCGAAATACGGAAAAAGGACGGATCTGCGATCAGATTGAATATAGTCAGGAGCAGAAGTGCTGCAATCGGAATCAACAGCTGATTGTGCAGCAGACCGGAAAGAAACGAGTTCTGCTTCCCTGTAGCTTTCGCTGTCATTCTTTTCCACCTCCTGCAATGGTCGCCATAACGGTCGCCTGGTTCAGATCGTCACCGGTCAGCTCACCGACGAGCTTCCGGTCGCGCATCACGAGCAGTCTCGAGCAGGTACGCAGCATCTCATCTGTTTCCGAGGAGATGAATGTCACGCTCATGCCCTCCGATGCGAGCTTCAGCACCAGCTTCTGAATATCGACCTTTGTTCCTACGTCGATTCCGCGCGTCGGTTCATCGAGAATCAGATAATCCGGCTCAGTCAGCAGCCAGCGTCCGAGAATGACCTTCTGCTGATTGCCGCCCGAAAGCGACTTGATCGGTGTATCGACCGATGCGGTTTTGATATCCAGCAGCTCGATATACTTCTTAGCGAATTTCGTCGCTTTCGCTTTGGAAAACGGTTTGAAGAAGCCCGTCTTGACCTGCAATGCAAGAATGATGTTATCCTTGACGGAAAGATCGCCGATGATGCCGTCGCGCTTGCGGTCCTCCGACAGATATGCGATGCCGTTTTTCATAGCATCAAGCGGCTTTTTGATATCAACAGGCTTGCCGTTCACACGAACGACACCGCTTGTAACCTTATCCGCACCGTAGATTGCACGGACGGATTCGCTTCTGCCCGAACCAAGCAGTCCGGTGAAGCCGTTGACCTCGCCCTTTTTGATGTAGAAATCAAAGGGCGCGATGCCCTCTGTCGAGCAGAGCTGATTTGCCTGATAAACCGGTGTAGCCGAATCGCCCTGATATTTCTTCGCATCATTTTTGATGTCAGCCATATCGTCAAGCTCCTTGCCGAGCATCTTCGAGACAAGCTCGACATGCGGCAGTTCCGATGCATTGTACTCGCCGACGAGCTTGCTGTCACGCAGAATCGTGATCTTATCACAGACTGCATAGACCTGATCGAGGAAGTGCGTGACAAAGATGATACCGACGCCGCGGTCACGAAGCTGCCGCATCAGACCGAACAGCTTTTCAACCTCGGATTCGTCCAGAGAGGATGTCGGTTCATCAAGGATCAGCACGCTGCAATCCATATCGACAGAACGCGCGATCGCTACCATCTGCTGCACGGCGATGGAACAGCTTGCGAGCTGCTGTGTCGGCTCAACGGGAATGTCAAGCGATTTGAGCAGTTTGCCTGCCTGCGCGTTCATTTTTTTCCAGCTAATAAATTTTCCTTCCGATCTGCCGAGATAAATATTCTCTGCGACAGAAAGATTCGGACAAAGTGATATCTCCTGATATACTGTACTGATTCCGGCGCGCTGCGCCTCCTGCGGTGAGTGGAATACGACCTTTTCTTCTTTTCCGCCCTTTTTGATATAGATATCACCGGCGTCCTTGGAATAGACACCTGTCAATACCTTTATAAGAGTGGATTTGCCGGCACCGTTTTCCCCCATAAGCGCATGGATCTCACCGCTGCGCAGTGTTAAATCCACATTTTGCAGCGCTTTCACACCGGGAAAAGATTTATAAATCCCGCGTAATTCGAGAACGGAATCCTTTTGCATAACGATCCCTCCATGTAACTGATATAATTATAGCGGGACAGCATACAGAAATGAACTATATGCCGCCCCGCTAAGGTTCTTTCTAGAAACAATCCCCCTACGGCAGCGTGGCATCAGATGCCGTACTTGTCAACATCCTCCTGCGTGATCGTAGCAGCATCAAAGCCCTTCTCGTCCATGATGATGGTCTTCTGATCGAGCTTTTCGCCTGCTTCGAGCTTCTTGATGATCTCGGTGATGTAAGAAGACTGGAACGGGTTGCACTGACCGTCATAGTTCCAGTTGCCTGCCTTCAGCTCTTCGAGAGCCCACTTGTTGCAGTCAAAGCCCATGACGATAACGTCCTTTCCGACGCCGTGCGAAATATTCGCCTTATCGAGTGCAGCGACAGCGCCCTTTGCCATGTCGTCGTTCTCAGCATAAATGACGTTAAATTCCTTGTTGGAGTCGATCGCAGTCTGAACGATCTGCTGTGCCTTTTCTGCGTTCCACTCAGCAGTCTGCTCGGAAACGATCTCCCAGCCCTCAGCAGCAGCGGTATCCGTCAGCGCACCGGAGCGGCCCTTCTGTGCTGCGGAACCCATAACACCCTGCAGGTGGATGATCTTGTAATCAGACAGGTTCTGAGCCTTCAGCCAGTCAACAGCGGTCTGGCCTTCCTTCGCCATGTCAGAAACGATCGAAGCCTCATAGAGATCCTCGGAAGCATCAATGGTACGGTCAAACAGGATAACCTTGACACCGGCGGTCTTTGCATCCTGAAGGACGCTGTCCCAGCCTGCGGTATCAGCAGCGGAGAGCAGCAGATAGTCAACCTCATCCTGAATGAACTTCTGAGCAGCCTGAATCTGCTCCTCGTTCTTCAGGCTGTAGGAGAACTGTGCCTCATAGCCGTTCGCCTCAGTGAAGGTTGCCTTGAGGTCATTGACGTTTGCGGTGCGGTAACCGGATTCGTTCGGATCATTATTGATGATGCCGACGCGGATCAGATCGGTACCGGTGCTTGCCGGCTTTTCTGCACTGCTGCTGTCACCGGTATTGGCGGTGCCGGTGCTGGAAGAGTCGCCGCAAGCTGCGAGCATGCCGCCGCAGAGAGCCGCCGTGAGGATGATTCCCAACATTTTCTTCAATTTCATAACAATTCACTCCTTTTCCATGTTGTTAACGTGTCCGTTAACTTGTAAGTACATTATATTCCAAAAGTACGCACAAATATACCAACTTTTTTATCTGAAATGTTTGTGATTTTACGTATTTGATTATTCCGCAAAATTATAACACTCAGTATATGGTTGTATTTGTACTGCTCTGGAACTGCCTCGGAGTCATACCGGTCTGCTTCTTGAAAATCTGGCTGAAGTACCGGTAATCCCTAAATCCCACCTCATATGCGATTTCAGAAATCAGCTTATTCGTGCAGCAGAGCAGCTCCTTTGCACGGGTAATCCGCAGTCCGGTCACATAATCGGTAAAGTTCTGTTTTGTCTCTTTTTTGAACAATGCACTGAGATACGTCGGAGTCAGGCCGACATTTTCAGCGACTTTATTGAGGGAAATATCCTCATCCGTATAGTTGCTGTCGATAAAATCCCTCGCCTTCCGGATCACGCCGTTCCCGTTCTCGGCAACGGAGGCGATTCGCCAGCGGATACACTGTGCAACGATTCTGTGCAGATAGATCCCCGTCGATTCGACGGTTTTCATATTTGCAGAGATATCGTCAAGGGAGCCGAACGACAATACAAATTCTTCGTTTGAGATACCGAATCCGCGCGAAACATTGCGCGCCGCGAGGTAGACATCCATGCCGATATAGAGACGGAGCATCAGCGATTCCAGACTGTAAAAGTTGACGGAATCCAGATACGATTCAAACGTATCTGCACAGCTTTCAAGATCTCCGAACTGCATCAGCGAGATCAGCTTTCTGTGATCGAGAAGCTGAACGTCATAAACGGTATCCTGTTTGCTCATTTTCTGCATTTAGCCTGCTCACCACCTTGCTGATACACGGACACTGCCTCAGAGATTTTCGGTGATCCTCTTGACAGAATCACGGATAATCAGCTCAGGCATATAGACAACATCTTCTACGGTTTTCTGCGGCATGTTCATTTGATCCATGAGCATTTTCGCAGCAGTTTCGCCAAGAATCTGGTGCGGATGGCGCACGGTTGTCAGTGCAACATCGCAGAGCACGGAGATCTTGGAATCGTCAATGCCGATGACGGAGATGTCTTCCGGGATACGCAGACCCCGCTCGGCGATGGCGTTCATGCCGCCGATATAGGAAAAACCTACAATATAGGACTCAGAAGCACCTAAATCTGTTATATC
>JAGKVC010000110.1 GCA_021152595.1 Clostridia bacterium | reverse complement strand
GCTCACGCTCCAGCGTGATGCTCTCAATCATCATCGGTGTCAATATTCTAAACTGGTACGGCGCAGTTATTGCGCAGTCTGGGCGGCAGTTTGATGAAATGTCCTTCTATATATCAACCGAGAAATTTGGAGATTTACACCTGATTATTGCAAAAGTTTACACTTCGTTCATGATAGTTCTCCCTATCGCATAAATTCAACAGCAGATTTTTATGCAGAATATAAACAGGTCGGGCTGTCCTCGGTAATATCCTATCGGCAATAATCGTCAAGAGTAAGTCGGGTGAAATGGTGATATGCTCGGTCGGTATTTTGAAATTCCCCATAACAATTTGTCGAACGCAAAACTTATCTGACACGCCAAAGTTCATGCGCACTGCCAATAGACAAAGTACGGTATTGCGCGCTATAATATTATCATCAGGTGTTATCCTGAAATCCAAACATAGACAGGTGGTGAAATGAATGCGTGGTAATCTGAACGACAACCAGGCTAAGATCGACAACGCCGACAAGGCAGTGAGAGCTGCCCTTGAACGAAAGCGTAAGATCATCATGCAGAGCAAGCAGATCGCTTACGATATGCTCTCTGAGCTTTACGGTAAGGACGGGCAGGAGCTTGTTGACGCTGTTACTGCGGAGCATACGCTCATCGGTAAGCTGACCGCAAGTGGTATGACCTATGAGCAGATCAGTGAACTGGCTGACGATAGTTCTGCTAATGCTGACAACAAGTCGGACGATAACTCAGACGATGATGTTGCTAACGGACAGACTTCGTTCTTTGATGAGAAGCCTAACCCTTATGCGCTTAAGATATAGACCGACAACAAAACGTTAGCTGTGTATTGGACGGCACTTGCCGTTCCGCACAGTTATATCACACACAACGAAAAGAGGGGCAGATAGAGAAAGCAATTCCCTCGCTCTAAAGCATAGAGATAGAGAAGCTAAAGGAGTAACAAGCTATGAAAAACAGAACAATGCAGGAGATGAACGAGCAGTATAAGGACTGTCCCGTTCAGGTCAACACCTATGAGGTGGACGGACGCACATACATTGTGCATAGTCACTTCATTGGTGAGCGTGACATCAATGATGTGATGTTTCAGTATGCGGAGAATAAGGCGATGAGCGAAATGCTCGGTCTTGTTCCGAAGGCTGTTACAGCGTAAAATTTTTTCCCAAAACCTATTGCCTTATTCCATAAGGTGCGCTATAATAGACTTATGGAATAAGGTCGCTTTGGGAGGAAAGGAGTTATTGATGTTACCAAAGCAGACCGAATATAAAGTTGGGATGTATATGCGCCTTTCAAAAGATGATGAAAGAAGCGGTGAATCCCTTTCGATAGAAAACCAGAGAAAGATACTCACGGAGTACATTACACAGCAGGGCTGGACGCTCTATGATGAGTATGTGGACGACGGTATCAGCGGCACTACGTTCGACAGACCGGGTGTACAGCGTTTGCTTGACGATGCAAAGACAGGCAGAATCAATCTGATACTCTGTAAGGATTTAAGCAGATTTGGTCGTAACTATATCCAAGTAGGACAGTACACAGATTACATATTCCCAATGTATAACATTCGCTTCATCGCTCTCACTGACAACGTGGATACGGCAAATTCTGCAAGTTCGGGAATGGACATGATGCCGATAATGAACGTTTTTAACGAGTGGCACAGTGCCAACACTTCCAAGAAGATCAGGGCTGTTGTTGAGTCTGGAGCAAAGTCAGGCAAGTATAGGACGACATTTGCGTCCTACGGGTATTTCAAGGGTGATGATGAAAAGCGTACACCTGTGATCGATCCTGTTGCCGCTGCTGTTGTACGCCGTATCTTTGAAATGAGGGCGGCAGGCTACAACATGAAGCGTATCGCCCAGGTGCTGAATGATGAGGGTATCCTCACTCCCGATGATTACAGGTACAGCTTGCTGAACAAAGAAACGCCACATTACAGTCTTCACCTGTGGAGCGTGGAAACGATAAAGCGATTGCTCCGTAATCAAATTTATATTGGCAACCTTGCCCAGCTCCGCACGACTACGGTTAGCTACAAAAATCACAAAGTTATCCGCAAGGAAGAAGATGAATGGGTGGTCGTTGAAAACAACCACGAGCCTATTATCAGCAGAGAATTGTGGGATAAAGTGCGTGAGATCGAAGCGTCTGTAAGTACGGGTAAGATGACAAAGCAAGGCATAACACTTCCGCTGACAGGTCTGTGTTATTGTGCGGACTGTGGTTCAAAGTTCAAGCAGGCTGGTTCTGCCAAGCGTAAAAGCACCGTTACGGGTTATTCCTGCGGACAGTATGCGAGATTTGGCAAGAAATACTGCTCCTCTCATTTCATAACAGCACACGCACTTCAGGATATTGTTCTTGCCGACATCAAACGCCAGATCGACTTTGTGATGAACGATGATAAGGCAAGAGAAAAGTATCTTGCAAGAAAGCAAGGGCTTTATGCAGAACAGCACAGCGGTGACAAGAAAAAGCTCCGTGACATCAACAAACGTATCGCAGAGCTTGACAGGCTGATCGCAAGTGTGTATGAGGACAAGGTTACAGGTAAGATGCCCGAAGATATGGCATTCACATTGCTCGACAAGTATCAGACCGAAAAGAAGTCTTTGCAGTCTGAGAGCGATGAAATGCAGAAGCACACTGATATGGCAAAGCAGGATGAAGCCGATGTGGACGAATATATCCGCCGTTTGAAAAGCTATGCAGGTGCTGAGGAGCTTACAAGACAGATGGCGCTTGATCTGATCGAGTATATAACGATAGATGAAAATCCGAGAAAGAAAGCTATCCCTCGTGATATTCACATCTACTACAAGCTGATCGACAAGCCCCTGAAAAACAAAAATAATGCCCTCGCTGAACAAGCAGGGGCAATCAAAAAATGACCGATTGATACTCAAAAGCTATTTTGTTGGATTGAAGATAAAAAACTACCCATAGTTCACGCTTACATTGTCCGGCAGTGCGGAGAACATCGGGTGAGTGGTATCCAGCTCGCTGTCCATAATACAGATGACCTGCCCCTCGCCGGTGCAGCCGGTTTCCTCATAGTAAGCAGGAATGTCACCGAGTGCAGCAGCGGTTGCCATGCAGGGTGTCAGTCTGACCTCACTGCACAGGGAAACATCCGTGACACCGGGCATCGCACGGACAGCATCCGCGAGCGACTCCGGCATGACGCAGGAGAAGCCGTTGAGCAGGACGCTGTACCGGTATCGCATATAGGCATCCGGATACATTTCCGTGATCTGTGCAAAGACCGCATCCTGCATTTCCTCGCGTCTGCTGATCAGGTCGGCATGTGCATCGTCGGTCAGTGCGTCGGTCATGAGATCAGGCAGCGCACCGCCCTCAAGCAGCACGCACATCGTGACCGGTTCTTCGGATGCAGCCTGTGCCGCTATGGGAATGCTGCGGAACAGTGCGCTGCGAAGTCCTGAACCGGCGGCGCTCACGCACATCATCAGTGCGGCGGCAATGCTGCATAGTCTGGCTGTTGATTTGTGTTTCATATATTTGATCCCCCTTGCTTGCGCGGCGGCTCGTGATGCAGAGCCCTGTATTTTGAGTATATCACATTACTATTTTAATGTCAATATTGCAGCGGAATCATTGTACAAGAAGTCATAACCAAGAAACAAACTGTCAGATGATACTGCCCGATTCCGGTTTCAGACCGGAGATTGTCTGATTGACATTTGTTAGACAATCTGTTATAATTGGGATAACAGACGGTGTCTGGGAACAATCATATAAAATGACGGAGGGATTACTGATGGCACAATTTGAAATTGTCGATGGCGTTCTGAAAAAATGCAGACTGGACAGAGGCGAATCTGAGGTTGTCATTCCGGATGGCGTGACAAAGCTGGAAAAACGACTGTTCAAGGGAAAAAAGACGATTGTAAAGGTGACGCTGCCGGACAGCCTGACCGAAATCGGCGAACAGGCATTTATGGAATGCATCGCGCTTGCATCCTGCAATCTGCCGGAGAGCCTGCGCGAGATCGGCGGCAGCGCGTTTGAAGGCTGTGCCGCCATGAAAGCGATATCCCTGCCGCAGCATATGCCGCATATTGTGAGCAGGTGTTTTTCCGGATGCACCGGTCTGACCGAGGTTGAAATTCCGGCAGGCTGGGACATAGTACCGCATTATTTCTTGGATCATTGTACGAATCTGCGGAAGGTTACGATTCCGGAAGGCGTGAAGAAGATAGATGGCGGTGCGTTCGGAGGCTGTTCGGAGCTGCGTGAAATCAAGTTTCCGGAGTCGCTGGAAATCATCGGGAGCGGCGTGTTCAGTGATTCCGGCATCCGTGAGATCCGCATTCCGGCAGGAACACAGGATGTCTATTACAGTTCATTTTCAAATGCAAAGGAACTGAAAAAGATCGAATATGCCGTATTCCCGAAACAGGGAACGAAGTTATATGAGAATCTTCAGAAGATGCTGAAGCAATATCCGTATCTTGCGGATGCGGTCGCTGCCGCGGACAATGTTCCGGCAGATTTCCGCGAATATCTCGACTGGATCAGAGACGGCGCAAAAATGCCGCGTGAAAAGGATCTGCTCTGGCCGCAGAAGATCATTGAGAAGCTGAAATATGATGATTATATCCTGATCATGAATACATGCAATACAATCCGGATGGATCTTTATCATGTGATCGGGAACGAATATACAGAGTGCTTTGAAGAATCCTTCAACTGTGTTTCTGCAAAGCCCCTTTACTACGAATGGGATGAGCATTTCCGCTGGATGATGGTCAATGATCATATTTTCCGTGCATATCGCTATGAAAACGGCAAGCTGACTGAGACACGGGATATCGACAAAAAACGGTATGATCCGAATATTTACCGCCTCTGCGAGATGCAGATGATTCTGCGGCAGGAATTCGGTCTGGAACCGCAGAGCGCGGAAGCGAAGGCTGCATTTGCCGCGGAGCTTGCCAAAGCAGAGGCTTTGATGCAAACGCTGCACTATGCCTGCTATGTCAATGATACACCGGCGATCATCGCGCGCGCAAAGACTGCGTCCAAAGCGGATCTGAACTATGTCTGGGATGATGTGCACGGGACACCGCTGATCCTGTGCGCACGCAATAACAATCCCGAAGGCTTCAAAGCGCTTGCAGAAGCAGGCGCTGATCTGAAAAAGGGCATCCGGAAATACTTTTATCCGCTGGAAGAAGCGAGCATGCATTCTCCTGCAATTATGCGGTATGTCTTAGAGACCTACCCGGATGTATTCGATGCGTGGTTCGGCGGCTGGCAGCATAATGTCTACTACTGCGGCGAAGAACTCCGTGAAGTTCTGTTCAAACGATACGGCGCAGACGGGCTTGAGGAATACTATTTTTCCGCGATGATCAAGCCGCCTGTTTCGATGGATTCTTTGCGGTTCCTGACATCGCATCATGTGGACTGCACAAAATATGTGCATCCGTCACATAAATGCACCGCCGTAGAATTTGCGGAGAAAAAGTGTCAGGAGTATCCGGATGATGAAGGATACAAGACTGCACTGGCGCTGCTGAAGCAGGCAGCGGAATGATCCCTGTTCCGGCAGCCGCGGCGGCCCGCCGGATACGATCTGTGCTGCGAGGGGGAATCCTATGAAAAACAAACGCAGGGAAGTTACGACAACAGAGCATTTTGTCCGCATGCAGGACGGAAAACCTTTGATCCGGATGTATGTCATCCATGAGATCGACAGTCTGTTTGCTGCGGCACTGATTGCGAAGAACAGTGCGTATTCCTATGACATCTTCTTCACAAACCGGCATGATATCAATTATGACATCACCGATGCTGCGAATGATCCGTCGCAGTACGAAAAGATCGTTATTATCGGTCCGGCTTTGAATGAATACAGCATCCGATATCTTGAGCGTACCGCAAAGGAAACGGTTTACATCGGCAGCACAAACCGTCTGAGAGATTTCATGCCCGAATTTTATACGGAGAAACAGGTTCACCGCGGAAATTCCGTTTTTTATCCGGAAAATAACTGCATCACCGAACGGATCGCGGCGCATTACGGATACAGCGATGAGATTGTCAGCCGGATCGCGCAGTATACAACCAAATATATCAGCGATGATCTCTTTGATGCGATGGTATTTGAATATCTGAATTTTGCTTACGGCTCCTCGAAGCTGTTTGCAATGTTTTCGGATTATCTTGACGCACCGTTTCCGATCGGCGCGGAATTTGCGGATGATTTTGCAAAGGCGGCTGACCGGAATCAGGCGGTGCTGGAGCAGGCGGTTGTGCAGGAAGCAGGCGGTCTCCGGATTGCGTTTCTGCGCGGCGGATGTCCCTGTACGCTGGTGCTGAATCAGGCTTTACGCACGCTCCGCTGCGATGCCGCGGTGAACGTCTGCCTGCACAGACAGCATTTCACGCTGCTGACCGCCTCTGCCGAATATTGCGCAGAGCAGTATGAAAAGTACGTATCTGCATTTATATACAGCGGATGCGGCAAATATTCCTGCGGCGCATGCTTCGGTGCGGATTATACCTTTGCACAGTTCATTCACGCATTTACCGCGCATCAGGATATCAGCGGTTTCAGTCGTGACCGTCTGCTGGACTATGATGTATTTGATCCCGCTGATTATCAGTGGATGCCGTTCGGAAACTATGCGCTTTACAGAAACTTCAATTTTACGATCTTTCTGGACGATGTATGCAACGCGGACTGTAAGTTCTGCATTGAACAGATCAAGACTGCAAACAACGGCAGAATCAATAAAATTGGCAAGATCGGGGATCCGGCAGCGTATCTGCGCCGTCTGGATGAGATTCTCGGGAAGATCAGACCGTATAATCCGAGCGTATCGGTGACAGGCGGTGAGCCGCTGCTTTCGCCCTGCTTCCGCGATGCGCTGCGCATTCTGGCGCGGCACAGATTCCGCAAGGTGATCATCACCACAAACGGCACGAATATCGAACAGTATGCAGATGATATCATCGCGGCAGGCATCTCGCATGTCAACTTTTCGCGTCCGTCCTATGACGCGGATGTCTGTCAGAAGATCATGCGCTTCCGAGACCGGATGCCGTCATTTGTGGTGCTGGAATCCGCCATTGCAAAGCTGGAAGCAGGCGGCGTCCGGACGCGCTTCAACTGCATCGTCAGCCGGGAGGGGATCGGATCCCTGCCGGAAATGCGGAAATACCTTGCATTTGTCCGGTCAACGGGATGCAGGCATGTGGTCTTCCGGGAGCTGATGTCCTTCAACGAGCAGGAATGCCGCAACGCTGAAAAAGCTGCATATGCGGCGGAAAACCGCGTTCTGATGAACGATCTCTGGGCGGAAATTGAACAGGATTCCGCATTCATTCCGTTCTCCAATATCCGCGGCCATTATTATTACATTGAGATTTATAAATATCAGGATATGACGGTGGTTTCGGAGCGAGCGAATCTGAAATTTCTGGAGAAATACAGGAGAGAGAACCTGCATTATATCTATGAAATGGTCTTTCATCCGAACGGCAATCTCTGCGCAGGATGGAATGAGACCGAGGATATTCTGGATGCGTTCCGGACAGCGGACAGGAGCGAAATACATGAATAACGGAAACATATCAGGCGGCACCAGACTGTATATCAATATCACAAACGCCTGCAATACGGACTGTCCGTTCTGCTGTATGTACAGCGGAACCGATAAGGGCAGATACATGGAATTTGAGACATACAAGACGATTCTCGATTCCTGCGCAGGTGAACTGGAAGTGCAGCTCGAAGGCGGAGAACCGCTGCTGCATCGGGAGCTGTTCCGTTTTGCGGAATATGCCGCCGGTTTGGGCAGATGCCGGAAGCTCATTATCCTGACGAACGGACTTGCACTGCCGCGTTTCATGAATAGACTGACGGAATTCTCTGTATCGCATCATATGCCGCTGGAGCTGAAAATCAGCGTGAACTACTGGCTGATGCAGACTGAAAGCAGGCATCTTCAGAATCTGCGGACGCTGATTCAGGCTGCTGCGGAGACGCCGACCGTTCAGATTCGGCTGAATGTCCGGAAGCGAAAACACGGGGATGAATCCATGGAAGCAGAGCTGGAACGGTACGGGCTGCTGCCTTACAGTAATATCTATTATTTGCAGTCCTACGGAAAATTGAAGGGTTCCCCGTTATATGAGGGACCTGTCATTGTACAGAATATCAGTAACTGGGGCCTGTACGCCAGTGACGGCACCTATTTTGGACAGGATCTTGTTGCAAGGAGCGAATATGAAAAGTGAACAGCCGGATAAGATAAAAGTCGGAGCGTCCAGAATCATCGGATTCGACCGGCAGCTTCGTGAGCGCCGGAATCTGTATAAGCAGGGCGGCAGCAGCGATTATGACATCGGCAGATACGAGCTGCTTGATTATGAATTTCGGGACGGCGGAAAGAAGCGTGTCTACAAAAATGTGAATTTCTCAGTGTTTGTGGACGATTACTGCAATGCAGACTGTAAATTCTGTGTTGCACAGCTCAGATATCATCACCGGAACGAGCTGTACCGGAAGGGACATATCACCGATCCGGACAAGTATCTGATGCGACTGGATGAGATCCTGCAAAAGGTTCGTCCGCTGGATCCTTCGGTTTCGCTGACAGGCGGTGAGCCGACTTTGAGTCCGCTGCTGACCGAGGTTCTGAAGCTGATTGACAAATACGGCTTCCGGAAGCGGACGATCACAACAAACGGCAGCGGTCTGCTGACTGTGCAGGACAATGATACCGTGCTGAACAATCTGATCCGCTATCACTGGGATCATCTCAATATCAGCAGAGTCAGTCCGGATGACAGAATCAACAAAGCAATCATGCGGTACAGTGCGGACAGCACCTACTGTACAATGGAGATGCTGCGGGAGATTCTTGCCGCATGCAGAAACAGCACGCTGAAACACAGGCTGAGCTGCCTGCTCCTGAAAGAATGTGTACATGATGTCGCCGGAATCAGGCAGTATGTGGATGTGATGTCCGAATACGGCGCAGATAACTTCATCTTCCGCGAGCTGATGGATTACGATAAGCTGGCGGTCAACACCGAAAAAACGGATTATTGCAGGCAGAATAAGATCCGGTTGTATGATATCTGGCATCAGTTTCAGGAATATCCGGAGTTTGTCCCATATCTGAATCTGCTGGGATATTATTACTACGTGGAAATTTACAAATACCGGAACATGACGGTTGCAAGTGAAACCGCGGATATGAATATCCAGAATCTAGAAAAATCGGCGCATCCGGATGTTGTCTATGAGATGATTTTTCACACAAGCGGGCACCTGACGGGAAGCTGGGTGGAGACAGAGGAAATGCTCGACCGCTACGAACCGAAATAAAAGTTTGGTATATAGAAAGAGGGAGCCGTCCGGTTCCCTCTTTGCTGTTTATGATTGGATTGCAGGAAAAAGCTATTTTGTTTCAGCATTTATAGAATAGATAAGACTGCCTGTCAACTCGCAGCGCTTGATTCTGACGTTGTTCACAATTTTGCTGCTTTGATTTTGTACGATATCACGAAATTCCATTATTTCCGCAAAGTGTATTGACACGATGTCAGAATAATGCTATAATATCTATAATGACACGATGTCAGAATGAAGTGCTCATCACAATCACATGGAGGATATTATGAAAAACTTACCAAAGATCGCGCTCGGTGCATGGGCATGGGGCAATGACGGTACATTCGGCGGCAGTCCGATCGGCGGAAGCGGTGAGAATCTCGCTTCACAGGCAGGCAGCGGAAACTGGCTTTCCGGCGGCAGATTGGATGCAGGCATCTCCGAAAGTGAGATTCAGGACTGGATCAGCAATATGAATTAAACAGGGAGGGACTGTTATGCAGACAAAGACCGGTATCATCAAAAGGATCGTCGATGTGGTGCTGACAGTCCTTTTGTTGTTTCTCATGGCATTTCGGGTGACGGGCGAAGTGCTGCATGAATGGCTCGGCATCGGCATGACGGCAGCGCTGGTGCTGCATCATATCCTCAATCGCAAGTGGTACAAGGCGGTGTTCAAGAGGAAGTATTCGCCATACCGTATTGTTATGACGGCGGTGAACACGCTGCTGCTTGCGGCGATTGCTGTGACCGCGCTCAGCGGAATGTCCATGAGCGGTCATGCCGTCCCGTTCATGTACGGGCTGATCAATGTTATGACTGCACGGACGCTGCATCTTGCGATGTCCTACTGGTCATTTATTCTCATGGGCTTGCATATCGGACTGCACATGAAAGCCATGACCGCAAAGCTGCCCGACATGGGCAAAACAGCGTTCAAGGTGATCCTCACAGGCGTTTCGGGCGTGGGGCTTTGGCTGTTTTTGAAAAGCGGCATCGTGAATTATATCACGTTCCGGACGCATTTCGCATTTCTTGACTATGCCGCAGCGAAGTGGCTCATTCTCCTGCAAAATCTTGCCATGCTGCTGTTTTTTGTGCTGATCGGATATGTGCTGTCGGAGATCACGCAGAAGAACAGGGAGCGGAAATATTCCGGAAAGCCGTTGATCTGGCTTGGTATTGCAATGATCATCGGCATCGTGTTGAATCTTATACTGAATAAGGACAACTCCGAAAGCAGCTTGAATCATTCAGGCTGGCAGACTGCGCAAATGAGTTCCATAACGAATAAAGAGAAATGATATGGGATACGATCATGATGATGTATATGACCTGACAGTCTGTGATAAATCGCAGCTTTCCCGATAGAAATTTGAAATACGCAGTCATGCCGAAGCAGCAGAACGGCAGAAGAAATCCCCTCTGTACCCAATGATACAGAGGGGATTTTTTTCATGCAGAGCTGCATCGGTTCTCAGTCAAAAGAGGAAATGATGCGTGCAATATATTCGAGAATCCGGATGACATCCGCACCGTCTTTCTTGCCGTCGCGGTTTACATCGGCATTCCGGAGTCCGTCGGTCGTGATGACGGCTGACTGGTCTTCTGCACAGAATCTGGCAAGCAGGACAGCATCTGAAACGTCGATCGAATTGTCGCCGTTCAGATCGCCCATACCTTTGCCATAGACCTGCGGCTCGACTTTTTCTGTTTCATAGCACTTGACAAATTTGTTTGCATCGGTATCATCCTGAGCAGGGCGGTACCAGACAGTCAGTGTGCCGTCCTTATCCGACATGCCCTGCGAGAGGAACAGCAGATTTTCCGATGTGAACTCTTCACCGAGCAGATCGTAGAAGTTGTAAAGCGTGTTCGGTTCCAGATCCTTGAATACCAGGTTCTTCGGCGGCTCGGTTTCCGGATTGACAACCGGATCGGTGCCCGGATTGGTACCCGGTGTGACAACAGGTGCAGGCTGTGCATCAAGTGCCTTGAAGCGGAAGCCGTACTTTTGGCAGAATGCCTCTGTTGTGCTGCCGGAATAGCCGTAAATCGTCTTTTGGGATTTATAATAGGAAGACGGGACAACATCGTTTGTCAGCTTCAGTTCAGCAAATACTGCATCCGGATTCAGAACCGTAATGGAGTTGAGCCTCGATGTACAATCAAATGCAGAAAAATCAATATACTC
>JAGKVC010000109.1 GCA_021152595.1 Clostridia bacterium | reverse complement strand
GCTGAGGATATGGATGTCATTGAAAAGATCATCCGCGATATTGACTGCGAGAAATTCTGTCTCTGTCTGACCTCGGACTGGCAGGAGGCTTTCTCCCCGAAGATGCCGCCGCGCGATCCGAACGGTTACGCTGAATACATGACCGCGCCGCTGATCTGGGATAAGGGCGAACGCCGCAGCGTTTCGATCTTCAAAAGCAGCGAGATGTTCCCCGAATCGCCGCACACAGGCGGCAATATCAACTATTTCCTGCCGCTGCATTTCGGCGACCGCTGCCTCGGATATTACATCGTCACAAACGGCGATTTCCCGATCTACAGCCTGCTCTGTCATACGCTGACCATGAATATCAGCAACTCGATCGAGAACATCCGCAAGCTGTTCCACCTGAACCGTGCAATGGATGAGCTGAACCGGCTCTATGTCATTGATCCGCTCTGTGAAATCTACAACCGCAACGGCTTCATCAACCTGACAGACGAAATGTTCCGCGAGAGCATCGCACAGCATGAGAGCGTGATTCTCAGCTTCATCGACATGGACGGTCTGAAATTCATCAACGACAACTACGGGCATAATGAGGGCGATTTTGCGATCCGGCAGCTCGCGGAGATTGTCAAATCCTGCGCCGGAACGCACGGCATCTGCGCGCGCATCGGCGGTGATGAGTTCATCATCTTCGCACGCGGCGCCGGAGCGCATGCCGCAGAAGCACTCACAGAGCAGTTCAATGAAGCGCTGCGGATCTGCAATGAACGGCTGCAAAAGCCCTATCGCCTTTCCGCAAGCATCGGCAGCATCGTGAGCATCCCCGAGGAAAGCGATACGCTCTCAGGCATGATCCGGCAGGCAGATGATAAGATGTATGCAATCAAAAAACTCAAGAAAAACGCCAGAAAATCCGAGCGCATCCTGAACGATGTGCCGCCGGAAATCTGAAACAGAAGCCGCACCCGTCAGTTCAGCACGTTCAGATGCGGCGGCAGCTTCCATTCTCCCTGACTTTGCTTTCAGCAAGGGATACAAACAGCCGCGGAACATCTCGCTCCGCGGCTGTTTCTGTATTCTGCGAAAAATCACTTAATATTTCTCGGTCAGCACATCTTCAAGTGTCAAATCAGGACGTGACATGTGTCTGGTATAATAAATCAGGAGAATCTGCGCATCCACAACCGAAATCGGTGTGTCAATCCTGCCTCTTGCCCACGCAATCGCCACAGCGCCGTCCATATTGACATCGCCCATTTGATAGTTCGTCTCCGCCGCAGAGACGGGCGCTGTCAGCATGCCGCAGAGCATTGTTCCTGCGGCGATCGCGGCAAACAGTTTCTTTTTCATACTCCTCATTTCCTTTCTTCCGCCACAAAGCGCTCGATTTCCTCATCATAATAAAAGCGATATCTTTCAAGCGTTTCCAGATATGCCTGCTCTGCTTCAAATGTTCTGCCGACAACTTCCTCCAGTGTCATATCAGACTTGCTCAACCTGACAACATAGTATCTCAGAAGCATTTGTGCATCACATATGCTTGCTTTGATTTCAATATTGCCGCTTCTCGTGAATTCTGTTACGCCGTCAACATTTCCAAGAATTCGCTGTTCGTCAGTAAGAATCCCCTTTTTTCGGCATATAAGCTGTGTATAATCAACTAAAACAATCTGTGCATCAGCAGTATCCACAGCGCCGTCCATATTGACATCGCCCATCTGATAGCTTGTCTCCGCCGCAGAGACGGGCGCTGTCAGCCTGCCGCAAAGCATTGTTCCTGCGGCGATCGCGGCAAACAGTTTCTTTTTCATATGAAAGACCTCCTTGCGTTGTAATCAAAGTCCGCTCAATTACCCTATTTTCCGATACATCTCCTCCACCCAGACAGAAATGCCGTTTTCTTTGAGTGAAGAATCTGCTAATGTGGCTGTGTAATAGCTCAAAATGGTTTGCGCACAGGGCAGCAAAGCACTGTTATCATCCGTTATAAATTTTTCCAGCCCCCGGTATTCCTTTGGGATAACCAAAGCAAGCTGCCGCTGCTCCTGTGTCAGGCTCCCCTCTGCGCGACGACAAAGTACAAGCATGACATATTCCTGCAATGTCATCTGCGCATCTGCAACATCCACAGCGCCGTCCATATTGACATCGCCCATTTGATAGTTCGTCTCCGCCGCAGAGACGGGCGCTGTCAGCATGCCGCAGAGCATTGTACCTGCGGCGAGCGCGGCAAACAGTTTCTTTTTCATATAGAAGACCTCCTTTTTCATCCGATTGTGCTGCCGATCAGCCGCGGCAGCAGCGCAAGGATTTCGTCCTCAGATTCAAAAAGGAAACAGGATGCATGATAGTATTTTCCGTCCAGATACCAGTTCACTGTCGGGTAATATTCCCATTTCGTCGAGTCGGAATACCATGCATCAACTGTCAGCTCCCGATCAGGCAGCGTGACCGAAAGCGGCTCTGTATCCGGTCTGCTGCCCGTATCCGCCGTCACCTGCACCTGCATATACCGCCCGCCGGAACGGTAATACAAATACTGCTCATCTGCCGGACAGTCATAGCCATAGAGAATCAGATCGTCATTGTAAACCGGAAGCGACCCGAGCACCGGAACAGAAACCGTCTCCTCCGATTCGTCGATGTACCGCCAGTTCATATCATACGTGAGCGTCAGAGCACGGGTTGATTCATCACGTACTATCAGCGCATGTTTTCCGAGTTCCTCCAAAGGAATATGACTGATATCGTTACGATTAATAATTTTTACAAAGCATTGTAGAAATACAAACATTTCAGCAAAGGAAACGGGATAATCTGTCGGGACTTCTGACTTGAATGAGGAACCAAAATTCAGCGTATCACGATAATACGGCAGCGGAACGCGGTTATCCGCCACAATATCCGCAAGCACAAGCTGCTCGGGTGTCAGCTCACTTTCGCCGCCGTACTGCACAACATTCGCATATTCGCGGAAAACAAGCTGGCAATCCTCCGCCGTGATTTCTCCGTCCATGTTGACATCCCCGTACCGGTATTTTGCCACAATCTCCGGATCATATGGGCGCCCTGCGATCGTCGGGAGCGGTTCGGTCTCAGTCTGCGCGGCAGGCTGTCCGGCTTCTGTCTGCACATCGGACGCGGGGATCTGCATTGCCGTTTCTGCCGCAGTTGCAGCAGGCTCCTCGGAGATACCGGACTGTGCCGCAGTACCGCTGACGATGCTTGTCACCGTAACGGCTGCGGATTTTGTCTCTGTATGTGTCGTGACTGCGGTGCTGCGCGGTGCATCGGTTTCGGAAGATGTTGTACCAGTCACGGCGGACGGCTGCTCCTCAATGATCTCATTTTGCAGCGATTCGACCGGACGCTCCGGCTGTCTTGTCCCGATCACATAGCAAAGCCCGATCACCGCCGCCAGACACGCCGCCGCACTGACCGGCGCTGCGATCCAGAGCATCCGCCGCGGAACAGTTTTCTTTGCTGCTGACGGCATGAACAGCTCTTTCGGCGCATGTGCTACATGATAATCCATCGCTTCATCCAGAAAGCGCTCAGGAACAAGCTGCATCAGCGCATTCACTTGTGTATCATTCACAGCAGATCCTCCTCTCTCAGAAATATCCCGAGCTTTTTTCGCGTGCGCAGGAGTGTCATTTTGACGGCGCTGACGCCCATCTGATGTTCCTCTGCGATCTCGCGGACGCTGAGCATCATCCAGTAATGCTCAATGAAGATGATGCGCGTCTCCTGCGGCAGATCGCTAAGAAACCGCCCGAGCGCCTCCTTCAGCACCCGCTGCTCGGCAGCCAGCGCAGTATCATCCGCAGCCGGCAGAACATCGGGCAGGGCATCGAGCGAGGTTTCCGTCTCGGAACCGCCGCGCTTTGCAGCCTGATGATGCTCCTTCCGGTCGAGCGCGAGCCGCCGCGTCATGGTAATGAGAAACGCGCGGAAGCTCTTTGGTTTCGCAGGCGGAATCGCATTCCAGAGATGCAGCAGCGCATCATTGACGCACTCCTCCGCATCCTGCGGACTGCCGAGAATCCGGTAGGCTATGCTGTAGCAGAAGCCGCCGTAGCGCGTCTGTGTCTGCGCGATTGCCTGTTCTTCACGAGATTCAAACATTTCAATGAGATCGCTGTCTGCCGGCATGAGAATCGCCTCCTTTGCTGCTTGATTTCCCGCTTCATTCCCATAGACGGAAAAAACCGCGGATCGGTCACATATAAAAATAAGGGGCAGAAAGGCGATGCACAGTCAACTGTTCATCTGCTTCCTTTCTGCCTCCTGCTGCTCTCTTCTACTTGCTCTTTGACGCACGGTATGCAAGATAATCCGCGGCAAGCGCTTCCGCATCGGCATAGGTGCAGAGACCGGCAGAGCGCGCACGGAATGCCGCCGCGCCGGGATATCCGCGGAGATACCAGAGCGCATGCTTGCGCGCCTCACGCATCGCAAGCTGCTCGGATTTTTCGCTGTTGTCGAGGATCATGCGCATATGCCGGAGCATTTCGCGGAGCCGCGCTTCGACATCGGGCGGTGTAAACGGCGAGCCGTCCAGTGCATGAATAATCTCCTCAAAGATCCACGGATTGCCGTAGCTCGCCCTGCCGACCATGACCAGATCGCAGCCTGTTTCGCGGTACATCCGCACCGCATCCGCACCGCATGTGATATCGCCGTTTCCGATCACGGGAACATGAACCGCCTGCTTGACCGCCGCAATCTGTGACCAGTCTGCATTGCCGCTGTAAAACTGCGTGCGCGTTCTGGCATGAACGGCGATTGTCTCCGCTCCGGCGGCTTCCATGCGCTTTGCAAAATCCACGGCATTGATGCTCTGTGCATCCCAGCCGATGCGCATTTTGACCGTCACAGCGACCTTTCCCTCTGCCGATCTGACCGCCGCTTTCAGGCATTCCTCCGCGAGTTCGGGCGTTTTCATCAAGGCGCTGCCTGCCCCCTGATTGACGACTTTCGGCACGGGGCATCCCATATTGAGGTCGATCCAGTCCGGCTGAAAATCCAGCAGCATTCTGACTGCCTCCGCGATGAAATCCGGCTCACTGCCAAAGAGCTGCAAGCCCATCGGACGCTCAGCAGCTGTGATGCGGCAAAGCTCGGCGCTGCCCTTGCTGCCGTAGCAGAGTCCCTTTGCAGAGACCAGCTCCCCTGTTGTCATACAGGCGCCGTGTTCCGCGCAGAGCGTGCGGTAGGCGGTGTCGGCAACGGATGCCATCGGCGCAAGCGCTGCTGTCTGCGGCACGGTCTGCCGCGCGATTGTGATTGTATTCATAAGGTTCCTCTCGTCTGTGAAATTTCCAGTTCAGCAAGTGCCGGCAGCCATGTATGCAGATCGGAAAAGCGGCAGCCAAGCGCCGCAGCCTTTGCGGTATCATAGGAGCAGTCTCCGGCACTGCCGTCATAGGGTGCCGGATCGCCAGCCTCAGAAAGAATCGCGGAATGACCGGTCACCTGCTCCATATACCACAGGATTTTCCGCTGCGAGACCGTCCCCGAAGCGCAGCCGTTGACCGCACCGGCGCAGGGATGCTCCGCGAGATATGCAAGGAATTCGCCTGCCTCTTTCTCATGGATATAGGACGCTTCTGCATCCGGATTCTGCACACGCATCGGCATCTTCGCGGCAACATGTTCCGCGTAAAAGCGCAGTCTGCCGGTGTAATCATGCGGACCGAGCACAACCGGATACCGCACGAATGTACACGCATCCGCAGGCATGAATTCCAGCGCGGCACGTTCCGCCTGCCGCTTGCCCTCGGCATAATCCGCAGGGCGGTCCATCCAGATGAGCGGATGCGCCGCCGGATCAAAAGCCTGCTCCGGAATCTGCAAGCCACTCTCCTTATATACCGCACACGAGGACATCTGCATATAGCGGTCACAGCGGATATTTCCGAGCAGCGAACGGACATCATTCGAGGCATAGGCGACCTTGTCAATCACCAGATCGTAATGCACTGCGCCGAGCTTCTGCCGGACGCTTTCGCCATCTGTTTTATCACATAAAATATGCCGGACGCGGTCTCCGAACGGATTGCAGCGGCTGCCGCGCGTTACGATTGTAATGCTGTGTCCCTCTTGCAGCAGACGCTCTGTCATCGGGATGCCGAAAAAGCGCGTGCCGCCGATAATTAAAATCTCCATATTATGCACCGAGCAGCCGCAGCGCATTCTGATGTGTGATCAGCGCCATTTCCTCTGCGGTCAGATTCAGCGATTCGAGATAGCGCAGAGTATCCGCAGGATCCTCCCACGGCGAATCCGAGCCGAAGAGAATCTTCTCCGCACCGTGACTGCGGATAATGCGTCTGCACTGCTCCGGCGCGAGGAACTGCGCAATATATGCCGTATCGAGATATACCGGTGTCCCGACGAGACAGGCTTCTACATCGTCCCATTGCGCCCAGCCGCCGAGATGTGCAGCAATCAGATTGTCTCCCCTGACAAAATCCAGCGCATGCCGGATTTTCTGCGGCGAGGTATAGACCGGCGGCGGGAGTCCGATATCCGCGCCTGCATGGAACACGACAAGCAGCCCGAGCTGTTCACATTTTTTCAGGATATTCAGCACCTCGGGGCTGTCGATATCATACTGCTGAAACTGCAAATGCAGCTTGATTCCGCGGAAACCGCGCTGTTTCAGATCATCGAGCACCTGCTCCGCCTCCGGATCGGCAGGATGCACCGTGCCGAACGAGAGTGCGCGCTCCGAGCGGACAGATTCGGCATAGCGGTTGATGGTCGCAGTCTGTGAGGGCTTCGTCGCAATCGGAAGGCAGATGCTTTTGTCCACATGCGAGCGTGTCATGGATTGGAGCAGTCCCTCCAGCGTCGCCGGACGGCAGGTCAGCGCCTCGCCCTTGCGGTAATCAGCGCCCTGTTCGCGCCGGATGCCTGCTTCAAGCGCTGCGATGCTGCGCTCCGCAATCGCCTCGGGAAAAATATGTGTATGGAAATCAATGAGCATGGGGTTCTCCTTTTACATGTTTTCTGCAAGCCATTCGTAGGCTTCCAGTCTGGGGGTATCGACTTCATTGAGGATCATGCCGAGCAGCTCGAGGTCATCCGTGCAGGATGCCAGCTCCTTCCGGCGTTCATAGTCTGCAAAATGCTCGCGTGCTTCGAGCAGCTCGTCCGGATCATCAATGTCACCGTAATAGAATTCGTCTGTCTCCCAGTCCGCAACAGAAAACTGCTCATAGTAGAGGCAGTAATAGATTGCGGCAAAGGTCTTGTTCACACCGAGATGCTTTTTCAGAACCGTCAGTACCCTGTCGATGCCCTGCTCATTGCAGACAGCACCGCTGAGGAATTCGCGCAGGACTGCGGTGCGCTCCGGCTCGGATTCCGGATCGCAGTCAGCAAAGAGCGCCGGATCCACATCAAAGTACAGCGTATCCGGATCGGAATATTCGAGCAGCCGCGCCGTCACCTCAAGATAAATGCTGCACATACCGGCGGCTAGAGAATAGACCGCAAGCTGCTCCGGAATATTGTGATATTCGGTCAGACCGCCGCGCTCGAGCAGCTCCCAGACCTTGGTGAACCAGATCTCCGCATTGCCCTCATAGCTCGTGATGCCGCGGAGGATGCAGGGGTAGATCTCCTTTGTAAAATCCGGCTTCATACGGATCGCTCCTTTCGGTAATCAGTACACCTTATTATACAACAATTTGCGCACCTTTGCAAGCAGATTCTTCCGATAGCCGGTTATATGTGCAGATTATTATGCACAATTATGTAAATCATAAACATTTATTCCAAGTATTGACAAAATCATATTCTTGTGATATCATTATGATATCAAATGGATGCAGCGCATCCGGAAAGGACATCATTATGAAAGAAATCATTTTAACACAGAAGAAAAACGGTATGTCAATGCTCCTGCTCACGCTCCTGCTCTATCTCGCCGGAATCGCGGTCTTTGTATACGGTGTGACAGGCTTTGATGCAGAGGGGCACATCGCGGCACTCCGCCTGACCGCCTTCATCATCGGCATTGTCTGGATGAGCCTCGGCTGGTTTCCGCTGCTCGGTCTGCGGATCTTAAAGCCACAGGAGGCGCTCGTTCTGACGCTCTTCGGCAAGTACATCGGCACGCTCAAGGGCGACGGCTTCTACTGGGTAAACCCGTTCTGCACGGGCTTCAATCCGGCTGCATCGACAAAGCTCCGTCAGAGCGGCGATGTCTCACCTTCCTCCATCCTCAAGGCAGCCGCCGCCAACGGTGAGACTACGAATCTCTCGATGGAGATGCCAACCAAAAAGATCTCCCTGAAAATGATGACGCTGAACAACAACCGCCAGAAGATCAATGACTGCCTCGGCAATCCTGTTGAAATCGGCATCGCGGTGATCTGGCGCGTGGTGGATACGGCACAGGCTGTGTTCAATGTCGATAACTACAAGGAATATCTCTCGCTGCAATGCGATACGGCGCTGCGCAATATCGTCCGCCTCTATCCCTATGACGTCGCACCGAATGTCGATACGACCGGTGACGGCATCGCGGATGAGGGCAGCCTGCGCGGTTCCAGCGAGGTCGTTGCGGCAAGAATCCGCGATGAGATTCAGGCAAAGGTCGAAAATGCAGGTATCGAGATCATCGAAGCACGCATCACCTATCTTGCATATGCACCGGAAATCGCAGCCGTGATGCTCCAGCGTCAGCAGGCATCCGCGATTATTGATGCGCGCAAGATGATCGTGGACGGCGCAGTCGGCATGGTGGAAATGGCGCTTGACCGGCTCAGCGAAAACAATACCGTTGAGCTGGATGAGGAGCGCAAGGCGGCAATGGTTTCCAATCTGCTGGTTGTGCTCTGCGGCAATCATGACGCCCAGCCGGTGGTCAATTCCGGCAGCCTCTACTGATGGCAGTCAAGAAACAGGTCCCGCTGCGGCTCTCCGAAAAGCTCTATAATGCCATTGCCGCATGGGCTGAGGAGGATTTCCGTTCCGTCAACGGGCAGATCGAATATCTGCTGACGGAATGCGTCAAGCAGCGGAAGAAAAACGGAAAATACGTCGGCGAAGAGATCGACGCGCCCCCCGATATCGACGTCAGTTCATTTGAATAACACAGAGCCGCGGATGCAGAACGGAACTGCTCCGCGGCTTTCTGCATATCGGCGCAGCATACATCTTTTCACAGAACTGTCACATTCAGAGAGTATAATAATAAACACTTTTTCATTTTTTGGAGGGACAATATGCTGAAAAAACGAATCTTCGGATTTCTGACTGCTGCTGTGCTTTGCGGTACGGCGCTGCTCAGCTTTCCGCAGATGACCGCCGCGCCGCTGAAGGCAGAAGCCGCAGACGGCAGACTCTATAACCAGTGGGATCCGAAATGGCTCGAGTATACATGGAACGGCTATGCGACAACCGGCAATTCCCTGTACACCTCGGCTTGCGGAATCTTCTCATTCTGCAATGCGATCTATGCGCTCAACGGCATCCAGCCGGATGCCGTCGAGGTCGCACAGTGGGCTTATGACATCAAGGCATTCCGTCCGGGCGGCGGCGGCACCTACCGCGATCTGCTCTACGCCAATATCGAGCAGAAATTCGGTGAAAAATTCCACTTCACGCTCGGCAAGGAATATTTCGGCACGGTGACACAGCCTGCCGCGATCAATCATCTCAAAACCGGCGGCGTGATCGTCCTGCATGTACCGGGACATTTCATCGCCGTCACCGGCTATAACGAGCAGGACAAAACCTATCATGTCATTGAGAGCGCAGTCTCCGACAGCCGCGGTCTTGCGCCGGACAGCTGGGTATCCGGCGAGAAGCTCAGCACCGGCAAAACCGCAGGTCAGTGGTTTATCCTGATCTCGAATACGGAAGCGCCCTCGCGGGCATCTGTTTCGCTCGCAAGCGGCATCGACTATGCCGGCGCAAACGAGCTGATTGACTTCGTACTTGACAGCGATACGCGCAACACCTTCGCGCTCGGCATCAACGATATGGACCGCTTCCGCATCAAAACAATTTTTGTCCGTGACTACGCGCTTTCCTCGCGGCAGCATATCCGAACAGAGCTTCCGCCCGGCGATTACACCTGTTATGCCACCGGCGGAAACGGATTCGGCATGCTGGACAGCCCCAATTTCGAGTTCCATGTCTATGAAGGCGCACCGGAATATGCCGACGCTGCTGTTGCGTCAGAGAAAGGCGAGGTCGGCAAGCCGATCAGTATGATGCTTTTCGGCAAGATCTCGACAGAACAGACGATCACGATTCAGCGCGGTGAAGAACCGACAGATCAGATCCATGCGGTCCGCGTCCTCAATAATAATTCCGTCACCGAGGAATGGACGCCCTCGCGCCCCGGCAAATATACGATCAGCTTTGAGATTGCGAACAGCTACGGCGCGTTGTATCCGGATCCGGTGACTGTGACCGTCGCCGGTGATGTGCCTGTCAGTTTCGATGCAGCAGGCGGCAGCATGGACGATGCGCCGCGGACATTCACCTATTCCGAGCCATACGGCGACCTGCCCGAGCCGCACCGAGACTGGTGGCGCTTTGAGGGCTGGTATACCGAACCCGCGGGCGGCGAAAAAATCGCCGCGGATACAACCGTCACAAATCCCGATGCACACACGCTCTATGCGCACTGGAGCAAGATCTACCAGAAGGGCGATGTCAATGTGGACGATGCAATCGACAGCACCGATGCACAGATTGTCCTGAAGCAGTATCTCGCAGCGCTGAGCGGCAAACAGGCAGATTCGCTCGATCCGACAGCCGCAGCGCTCGCGGATATCGACGGCAGCGGCGCGCTTTCGCTCGAGGATGCGCAGCTCATTCTGATGTATTATGTCCGGAACACCGTCGCAAAGCACCCGACCGGCTGGGAGGAGCTGCTCGCAAACCGTACACCGGAAACAACCGTCACCACGACGGAAACCACGACAACCGCCACTGAAACGACAACAACCGGAACCACAGCATCGACATCGAAAACCACAACTGCCAAAGTGACCACAACAAAGCCTGTCACGACAAAAACCGTAACCACGACCGCGAAGTCCGTAACTACGAAACCCGTCACGACGACTGCGAAGTCCGTTACCACAAAATCCGTCACGACGACTGCGAAGCCCGTTACCACAAAACCCGTCACGACGACTGCGAAGCCCGTCACCACAAAACCCGTCACGACGACTGCGAAGCCCGTCACAACGAAACCCGTCACGAGTACAGCAAATCCCGTGACAACATCCACGACGGGAACAACCGTCCTGACGACCGTTGTATAAGAAAAGCCGCTCCGGTTTGCACCATGCAGACCGGAGCGGTTTTGTATGGATTCGATTTTCAGATTTCGGTGCCGTCCATCAGATAGATGAAGCGAACCTTTCCGTTCATATCGGATGAGATTCCGGAGAAGCTCTGATAATCCGCGGCTGCCTGCTGCACTGCCTTGAACCGGTCAAGGATATCCGGCAGCGCCTCATCCGCAGCCGAGGTGATCTTTTTGATGCCCTCGTCATTGAACCGGATCATGCCGTCATTGAGATCCTTTGCGCCGCTGCGCAGCTTTGCGATGCCGTCTGTCAGCGGATCAACACCGCCGCGCAGTGTTCCGATGCCGCCGAAGAGATCATTCGCGCCGCCTGCAAGCTGCTTTGCACCGCCCGAAAGACTCGATGCACCGCTGCTGAGCGTACCCGCACCGCCGGAGAGCTGTGCGCTGCCGTCCGCGAGACGGAGCAATCCCTGATCGAGTGCTGATGTACCGTCATAGAGCTGCGTGATGCCGCCGCGCAGTGCCGCGGATCCGTCATAGAGTGCCGTCACGCCGCCGGAAAGCTCCTGTGAACCGTCCGAAAGCTGACCGAGACTGCCGCTGAGCTGTGCTGCGCCGCCGGAGAGCTGTCCGATGCCTTTCATCAGAGCATCCAGACCGCCGAAGAGCGAGCTGCCGCCTGCTGCAAACTGCTGAATGCCGCCGTCCAGTGCAGCCGCACCCTCAGAGAGACTGCCTGCGCCCTGTGCAATCTGGAGCGATGCCGCAGAAAGCTGACCTGCGCCTGCTGCCAAAGCCGCACCGCCCTGATCGAGCTGTGCCATGCCGTCCTTGAGCGATGCCGCACCGGTATCCGCTGCCGCGAGACCTTCCGCGAGACTGCCGATGCCGCCGGAAAGCTGCTCCGCGCCGGACTGCAATGCCGCCGCACCTGCACCGAGATCGCCGGTCTCCTTCATGGAATCGGAGATCTGCTTCTGGGCTGCGATTGTCTGCTGCAACGTGCCGACCGCGGCTGCCATCTCCTCAGAGGGCGCCTGCGCATAGAGCGCCTGCAAAGCTGCGAGTGCCTGTTCATTTGCCGCGATCGTCGCATCGAGTGCGCCGTCCGCCTGCTGTATCCCCTCGCTGAGAGCCGATGCACCGCCTGTGAGCTGTGATGCGCCTGCTGTGAGCGCTGCCGCGCCGTCCTTCGCGTTTGTGATACCGGCAGCGAGCGAATCCGCACCGGATTTCGCCTGTGTAATACCGGCAGAGAGCGCCGCCGCAGAATCGTCAAGCTGCTTTGCACCGCTGCTGAATTCGCCGGATTTTTCCGCAAGCTTTGCAGCACCTCCGCTGACCTGCTTGCTGCCCTCTGTCAGGGATTGCATGCCCTCTTTGAGCTTCGTTTCGCTGAGAGAATCCGCACCGGATTTCAGCGAATTTGCGCCGTCATAGAGCTTTTCGATGCCGGATTTGAGATCACCGGTACCGTCGGAAAGCTGCGTCAGACCGTCGTACAGCGCCGCCGTACCGTCACAGAGCGATTCCGCACCGTCGCTCAGCTCACGGATTTTTCCGGTCAGATCATCGAACGATACCGCATCATCCAGATGCAGATCGGAGAAGATCTCGCTCGATACAACCGTCACCGATGTATTCATCGCAAAATCCGTGACATCCGCAGATAGCTCCACGGATTCCGGCAGCTCCGTTTCAATCTCTTTCAGATCACGCAGCCCCAGACTGTCATTGAGTCCCGGGAATGCGACGCCGACCACGATCAGACGGTCGCCGTCCGAGATAATCTTGCCGTTTGAAACAGTCGCATTGAGGAAGCGGCTGCTGTCGAGAACTGCCGCGCTCGCCGCCATGAACGGCACGCAGATCTGCCGCTTTTCACCGCCGATTTCCTTTGTCACGGATGTCCGGTTTTCGTAGTCCCAGCGGATCGTGACATGGCCGCTTTTTCCCTTGAGATCTTCAGGTGCAATCGGCTTGCCGTCGAGCAGATAGGTCACGGTGACAC
>JAGKVC010000108.1 GCA_021152595.1 Clostridia bacterium | reverse complement strand
CCCTGCGTCATGGAGCGCAGGTTGCAGCACGGTTCTCTGCGGCACGATCCGCTCGATGCGGTTCTCTCGCCGGAGATCCTGCACTGGAACCGCGACCGCGTACCTGCGTGCAGCATTTGCGAATACCGCTATGCCTGCGCGCCCTGTCTGCCGGATGCATGTTCGGATGATCCGGCGGAAAAGCCCTATTTCTGCACCTACGATGCCGCATCCGGCATCTGGAATGATCCGGCAGCACAGATTGCTGCTATTCTCGGAGGAAACACATGAAAAAATGCTTATCCTGTCTGCTCGCCGCCCTGCTGACATGCCGGTGCATCCCGTCCGGCGCATGGACGGAAACCGCCGCAGCGGAGGACAATACGCCCCTGATTGCAGCGGCGGAAATATCCGCAG
The DNA here is from genome assembly GCA_021152595.1 of Clostridia bacterium. GTDB lineage: Bacteria > Bacillota > Clostridia > Oscillospirales > Ruminococcaceae > Firm-04. Next base: position 18,903 of record JAGKVC010000108.1, on the reverse strand, counting down.
AGCCCGGCGAGACCGTCACCGTTCCGCTGACCGTCCTGCACAATCCCGGCATTGCGGCGCTCAGCCTCAGCATCACCTATGATGCATCCATGCTCACGCTGCTGGATGCGCAGAGCAAAGCCGAATGGAACACCGCCGTATTTCTCGCAGGCGGCGACAAAACGCAGTCGCCGTATATCCTCAACTGGGATTCGGAGGCATCCGCCGATTATTCTTCGGACGGCTTGCTCGCGGAATTGCAGTTTGCGGTCGCAGAGGGTGTGACCGGTGAGGCGGTGATCGGCATATCGGTCAATCAGGGATCGACATTCCATGCGGATTTCACGGATGCCGTCTTTGATACGCAGAACGGTCTCATCCGGATCGCCGCCGCAACAACAACTTCCACAACGGAAACCACCACCACAACAACAACTACGACGACCGCAGCGACCGAAACCACCACAACGGAAACGGAACCCGTATCGGTGCAGGCGGATTATCTCCGCGGCGATACAGACAACAGCGGAAACGTGGATGTAGCGGATGCGCAGATCACGCTGAATGCGTATACGAAGGTCATTTCGGGCAAGCCGACGGGGCTGACGGATCAGCAGTTTCGCGCGGCGAATGTCAATCTGGATGATGTACTGAGCGTCGAGGATGCGCAGTACATTCTGCAATATTACGCGCGCAATACCCTCTCCAAGAAAACGACGACATGGGAGCAGTTAATTAAATAAAAAAGCAGCAGCCGCTGAACACGCAGAATTGCGTCCGTTCAGCGGCTGTATTGTATACTGATAATAAACTTATGCCGTCACAATGCTGTTTGCTTCGTGGAGATTGAGATAATCCACAGCTTCCTCGCGCATCTTATACTTGAGGATCTTGCCTGCGGCGTTCATCGGGAACGAATCCACAAAGCGGACATAGCGCGGAACCTTTGTCTTATCCATGTGCGAGCGGACATATTCCTTGAGGTCATCCTCGGTGCAGGTCGCGCCGTCGTTGCGGATGACGCATGCCATCGCCTCTTCGCCGTACTGCTTATCCGGCACACCGATCACCTGTACATCGCGGACATCCGGATGCGTATAGAGGAAGTCCTCGATCTCCTTCGGATAGAGGTTCTCACCGCCGCGGATGATCATATCCTTGATTCTGCCGGTGATCTTGAAATAGCCGCTGTCGGGCAGTCTGCGTGCAAGGTCGCCGGAGTGCAGCCAGCCGTCCTCATCAATGACAGCCGCGGTCGCTTCCGGCATCTTGTAATAGCCCTTCATGATATTGTAGCCGCGTGCGCAGAATTCGCCGTCCACGCCGTCCGGAACCTCCTCGCCGGTCTCCGGATCGACGATCTTGCACTCAACGCCGAAGATCGGGCCGCCGACGGTATTGACACGCGCCTCAATGGTATCGGTTGTCTTGGACATGGTCGTTGCAGGCGAAGCCTCGGTCTGACCGTAGGTGATGCAGATTTCCGGCATGTGCATCTTCTCGATGACTTCCTGCATCGTCTTGATCGGGCAGGGAGAGCCAGCCATGATGCCGGTGCGCATGTGGGAGAAATCGGTCTTGTCGAAGTTCTCATGACCGAGCATTGCAATGAACATTGTCGGCACGCCGTGGAAGCAGGTGATCTTCTCCTGATTGATGCAGTGCAGACCTTTTCGCGGCGAGAATGCGGTAATCGGGGACATCGTGACAGCATGCGTCACGGAAGCAGTCATCGCCAGCACCATGCCGAAGCAGTGGAACATCGGCACCTGAATCATCATGCGGTCCTCGGAGGACAGATCCATGCAGTCGCCGATCGCCTTGCCGTTGTTGACGACATTATAATGTGTCAGCATAACGCCCTTCGGGAAGCCGGTCGTACCGGAGGTATACTGCATATTTGCGACATCGTCCTTTTTGATCGCACGGCGGCGGCGCTCGACCTCCGTCAGCGGCACCTCGGTATGCTTTGCGACAGCCTCATCCCATGTGAAGCAGCCCGGCTGACGGCTTTCGATCGTGATGATATTCTTGAGGAACGGGAACTTCGCGGATTCCAGCTTGCCCGGCTCGGAATCTGCCAGCTCGGGGATCAGCGTGCGGATGATTTCATTGTAATCGGTACCCTTGTAGGAGTCGATCATGACGAGCGTATGGGTATCGGACTGCTTGAGCAGATATTCGGTCTCGTGGATCTTGTTTCCGGTATTGACGGTGACGAGGATCGCGCCGATCTTGGTCGTCGCCCAGAATGTGATGTACCATGCCGGAACATTCGTTGCCCAGATTGCGACCTTATCGCCTGCACCGACGCCCATTGCGATCAGCGCGCGCGCGAAGGTATCGACATCGTCGCGGAACTGCGGATAGGTGCGCGTATAATCCAGCTCGGTATAGCGGAATGCATACTGATTCGGGAACTGCTCGCAGATGCGGTCGAGCACATCGGGGAAGGTATAGTCGATCAGGCGCTCCTTCGGCCACGGATAGAAGCCGTTGCCGCGGCGGCTGACCTGAAGATCATGCTTATACTTGGTGCGGTATTTTGCCATGTAATCGGCAAACTGCGGAAAGACGATTCCGGCATCGGAAAGCTCAGGCATCCAGCGCTTTACCCATTCGAGGGAGATAAAGCCCGTGTAGTTGATGCTTGCGAGCGCATCCATCATATCATCCAGCGGCAGATCGCCTCTGCCCATCAGCTCATAGCGGAGAATGCCGTTCCGGAAGGAGCTGTCTTTGGTCTGGACATATTTGATCAGGCTGCCGAGATTTGCAACGGTCTCCGCAGGCGATTCGCCGCCGTAGCGGTAGGGGTGATGCATATCCCAGAGTGCTGCAACATGGATATTGCCGATCTTGTCGAGCATGGCCTTCAGGCGCTTGGTATCGCTGAAAACGCCGTTTGTCTCAACCAGCAGGGTGACATCATTTGCCTCTGCCTCCGGAATCAGCGAGGTCAGCACGGATGCGACATATTCATCATCGACAGCGCCGGTCACCTCGGAGTAGCGGTCGCCGAGCACACGGACATACGGCGCACCGAGTGCCTTTGCAAGCTCCATACATGCGGTCAGTTCCTTGCGGTTCTGCTCCTCGTTCTCCTTTTCGTTCAGGCAGCAGTTCGAGCTGACGCAGGGGATCTCGAGCTTGAGTGCGCGGAGTTTCTCAACAGTCTTGGGGAGCTGAGCGCCGGTGAACGGCTTGCTGCGGTAAGGATCCGCCGGCAGACCGTAGGTACGCAGCTCAATACCGTCAAATCCTAAGTCCTTTGCCATGGAGTAGACATCCGGCCATTCAAAATCCGGACAGCCCAGCGTGGAAAAACAGATTTTCATAATGATACCTCCCAAGTATCGTATCGCATGCAAAAAAAGCGGTGTGAAGCCTTCAGACCTCACACCGCTGTATCGCATGGTTTTTGGTTTTCCTGATTTCTCTTTCAGAAAACGCCCGTGCACAACGAAGCAGGCCTATAGCTTAGAGCCAAGACCGTAAGTCGAAGGACGAGCGTAAAAGCAGATCTCATAGAAAACAACCCTTTCTGCCGCAGCCCATTTCGGGCGTACCGGCTTCTGATACCTGCATTATAGCACAGCGGATTGAAATTGTCAAGGATTTGTCAATCTTTTTCATCGGATTCCGTCGAGTTATACAATAATTCAAAGGTTTATGCATTGGATATTATACAAAGAAATGCCGCATTGTGTCGGAATCCGCCGCTGCTGCATAGAATGTACCGTGCAGCGGATGCTGCATCATCAATCTGAGAAAGGAGATCAGCATATGTTACCGGATCAGACTGTTCCGGCGGCACCGCAGGGAACATTCCCCGCAAAGCTGTCGCTCGCAATGGCATATGTACCGTATCAGTGCTGGGAGGAGCCGATGTCCGCACAGGATGCGCTGGAGGCAGGCACGGTGTTCCCCTCGCTGGTGAAACCGTTTCTGATGGGGAAAGGAGGTGCGGCAGATGGCAGAGATGCGGCTGAAGTCTTTGGACAAAATGGAAAAGGATGAGCTGCTGCGGCAGGTTCAGATGCATCAGTTCTCGATGCATGATCTCGCGCTCTATCTCGATACGCACCCGACGGATTCCGAGGCGCTGGAAGCGCTGCTTGCGCACAGGGAGGCATGCGAACGCGCTTCCGCCATTTATGTCCGGCGATTCGGAGCGCTCCGCAAAGAGCAGGCCGAAGCAGAAAACGGCTGGGCAGCGTGGAGCAATACGCCGTGGCCGTGGGAAAAGGAGGCGAACTGAATGTTTCAGTATGAGAAAGCATTGCAGTATCCGGTCAAAATTGCAAGGCCGAACGCCCGCCTTGCAAAGATGATCATGTCACAGCTCGGCGGCCCTGACGGCGAACTCGGTGCATCCATGCGCTATCTGAATCAGCGCTACACGATGCCGCTGCGCGAGCTGCAAGGGGTGCTGACAGACATCGGAACGGAAGAACTGAGCCACATGGAAATGGTCTCCGCACTGATTTACCAGCTTACGAAGGATCTGACGCCGGAACAGCTTGAGGCGCAGGGCTTCGCGGATTATTTCGTCGATCACACGGCAGGCATTTATCCGGTCTCGGCATCGGGGGTACCGTTTTCGGCGGCGACCTTCCAGTCCACGGGCGATGCGATCACCGATCTGCACGAGGATCTCGCAGCGGAGCAGAAGGCGCGCACGACCTATGACAACATTCTGCGCCTTGCGGATGATCCCGATGTGCGTGATGTCATCCGCTTCCTGCGTGAGCGCGAAATCGTGCATTATCAGCGGTTCGGCGAGAGCCTGCGCCTGATTCAGGACCGCCTCGCAAAATACGCAGCCGATCCGAATAACCCCTACGCGACGAATGTCTCATTCGATCCGATGCGCAAGCCCCAGCCCCGTCCGCGGCGGTAAAAAGGCAGAACCGGCAGCCATTTGATGCAGAAAACACAAAGCTGTCTGTGCTTGCTGCGGGAATCAGCGACAAATAAAAACGCCCGAGCCGATAAGGCAGATACCCATATAGAAGTTTTGCCCCTGAGTGTTACAAAGCACTCAGGGGCATTGTGCATATTTATGTTGCTAAGCTAAACCAGAATTTATTTGAAATAAGCGGTATCAAACTCCTCACCACTGTTCAGCTTATCCAGTAATTCCAGCAATCCTTTCTGACCATGAATCTCCATCCATTCGCTGACTTCATGTTTCGCATTCAGATAGCGGAAACGCCTGTCCTCTATAGGATCTGCAAAAAATTCAGAACCTGTATCCATATCTTCAAGAGGAACTGTGTTTTTTCCGTTATTAGTCTGTTCAATCCACGCATCCAGCCCATATTGCTCACGAAAATCATTTTGCGTGGCAAGTCCCTCATCAAACCATGTGGGAATACTTTTCAGGGCTTTCATATTCAGGCGAGTATGCAGCTCTGCATGAGTGAATTCATGTGCTATGATGTCGATATTCAGGTATTCATCTGAAACAGAAATGTAGTTTTTCTTCGCATATGAGGTTCGCGTATCATGATCTCCGCCGAGCTTTGAAAGGAGCTTATCATCATCGCAGATAATTATGATCGTTGTATTTGTTTCGGTGCATTGTAATTCTCCGAAAAATGCTCTGTCCCGTTCCAATGCTTCTTCCGTGAGCAGAATCGCATCTTTGATATTACCGGAATAGTTTTTGTTCACATATATATGATCTGCTGCTTTTTCAAAGGAACTGCGGTATGGAACTGTCATTCGATAGCCTAAAGGCGTAAATTGAAAAAAACAGACAGCCGTCAGCAACACCAGCAGTATCAAAGAAATACAACAGCATATTATGATTTTCTTCTTTGATTTCACTTTCATGTTCATTTCTCCTGTAATTCCGATTTTTGTCAGTAACAATTATAGCACATCATCTCTGTACTGTCAATAGAAACGCCATAGTACTTCTGACCTTACATCAGAAATACTATGGCGTAAAACTTCTTTATGCGTACCGTTCTTAATGGTTCGGGCGTTTTCTGTCCGGTCAGTACAGGAAACGGCAAGGTGCTGCGGAGAATGAGGGAAAAGCCTCATGATCAATCAGCGCTCCCGCAGTTTCTCCTTTTTCAAATTGTCCGCAACTCCTCACTTCTCACTCCTATCTCCTAATTCTATACAAATCCGTCGCCGCAGGCGACACCTTAATTTCTCATTTCTAATTTCTAATTTCTCATTATCACAAAATCCGATTGCTGCGTATCGGAAAGGGGTATTGCGGATGCTCTTGCAATTTCGGGCGAAACGTGGTATAATGCGTGTAGCAGGCGCAAAGGAGCCTGCAAATCCGAAAAACGAAGCAGGAGGACAGCCAATGCGAACGGTACCGCGCGTTGCCTGTATCAATGATTTATCCGGTTTCGGCAGATGTTCCCTGACGACGGCGCTTCCGGTGCTGTCGGTAATGGGTGTGCAGGCATGTCCTGCGCCGACTGCCGTGCTGTCGAAGCACACCGGATTCCCACAATATACATTTACAGACCTGACAGACACCCTGACGGACTATTTTGAAAGCTGGAGCGATCTGGATTTTGACTGGATTTACGCCGGATTTCTCGGCTCGCTCGGTCAGATCGGGATTGTCCGCCGTTTTTTTGAGATGCAGAAGCGGAAGAATCCGGCATGTAAGATTCTGCTGGATCCGGTCATGGGCGACGAGGGCAGGCGTTACAGTACATATACCCTTGAGCTCTGCGATGCCGTGCGCGAGCTGGTCTCAGAGGCGGATGTCATCACGCCGAATATTACGGAGGCATGTCTGCTGACCGGCACGGAATACCGCGGCGAATGTCTGCATCTGCACGAGGCAGAGCAGCTCGCGGAGGCGCTGATGCAGCTCGGCTGCGGCGCGGCAGTGATCACGGGCATAGTGCAGGAGAATCAGATCGGCAACCTGACATATCTGGACGGCAAAGCGTCCTATTCGGCAGTTCACCGGACGGAATGTCTGTTTTCGGGGACGGGTGATCTGTTTGCGTCCGTGCTGTGCGGCGCGCTCGCACGCGGAAAATCGCTTCCGGATGCAGTCGCGTCTGCCGGTGCATTTTTATCAGAGGTCACGCAGGATACGCTGCGGCAGAATACCCCTGCTGCGGAGGGCGTCCTGTTTGAACCGCTTCTTTATAGGCTGGGAGGTATTTTGGATGGAGAAGAACAAGGAAAATGAAAAGCTCGTTTCGATGGTATATGCAGGACTGTTTGCGGCGCTGACCGCGCTTTTTACGGCGGCACTGCACATTCCTCGCTGATCGGCGGCAAAAAGCCGGTTGATCTGCGGCGAATCACGGGGCTTGTCGCATGCGGCATTGTCTCGGTGATCGGCTACTGGGTGACGGCGGTGATTCTGTACGGCGGATGGACAGCGCAGTTCATCGGAACGGTACCGGGGAACGGCGTGCAGGCGGTCGGCTCAGGGGTTGTGTATGTGGCGGCAGCGATTGCACTGGAGCGCATCCGGAGCAGAAAGCCCCACCTGATGTTTTAATGAATAAAGAACGGGAGTGCAAATCGGAAGTTTATCATTTCGCATCCGGCGATGTCAATATAAAAGTTTCGCTCAAGCCTTTTCAAAGGCTTGCAGGTCGAGGGGCAGCGCCCTCGTCGAGCTCCGTAGAGCTCGAAACTCCCTTTGCGTATCAAGAGCTCGGGGGCTTGGGCACCTGCGATAGAGGTGCCCATTCTGAAATAGCATCCGCGAAGCGGATTCCTCTTTCTCATATATAAACTTCCTGCTTCATCCACACTCCACAAACTGCACTGCGGCGATTGTTGCTGCGGTGCAGTTTTTTCATGCCGCTCCCCGGCGTTTTGTCCGGTTGTATTGTCATATTTGCAACTTTCTTATAAAAATATTGCCACATATTGCCTTAAAGCAAAGTACAAATCAATAATATTTTTGTGGCTATTGACAAATCATTCCGGAATATGCTATAATAAATCTGTATATAGAAAATCCGGACGCATCGGCTGCGATCCGGACGGGGAGAATCATATTGGAAACCGCAAAAACTATAGGGGGTATTGGCATGAAACAATTTGTCCGCAGGTTCAGTGCGGCTGTCTGCGCGCTGGTACTGGCATCCGCTGCATGCAGCGGCGCCGTTCCGTCATGGCGTATCGCATCCGTACAAACAGTCAGTGCATCCTCAGAGAACGATCTGATCCTGCACTACAGCACATCCGCAGGCACCAAATTTTCCGGCAATGCGTGGGATAATGACGAATCCTTCTACAAAGCCCTGCCGCTCGGAAACGGCAGAATCGGTGCCATGGTCTACGGCAACTGCCCGACAGAGCGCTTCGACCTGAATGAAGCGACCTTCTGGAGCGGCGGTCCCGGCAACAACAATAAAAAGGTCTCCTCTGACACGATGGAGCGCTGCTGGCAGCAGATGCTCGCAGGCAAATATAAAGACGCCGACGGCACGATCGGTTCCTCGATGATCGGCGGCGGCGAGGCAAAATATCAGTCGATCGGTACGCTCAATCTCGATACCGGTCACAGCAATGTCGGCACCTATGACCGCTGGCTCGATATGAACACCGCAATCGCAGGCTGCTCCTACACCGCAAACGGCAAGCGCTATACCAGAGAGAGCTTCGTCAGCTATCCCGATCAGGTGCTTGTGACGCGCATCTCCTGCGAATCGGCAGGCGGCGTCTCACTGACGGCTTCCTATGACTGCTCCCTCAAGGATCAGTTCAATGTTGCAACCGACGGCAATGATACGCTTGTCATGAACGGTCACGGCGATTCGGAATACGGCATGCCCTATGCGGTCTGGTTCTCGACGCGGACAAAGGTGATCCCCGAGGGCGGCAGCGTCTCCGCAGGCGGCGGCAAGGTGACGGTCACCGGCGCGGATTCGGTTCTCGTGCTGACCTCGATCCGGACAAATTTCGTCGATTCAAAGACCTGCAACGGCGATGAAAAGGGCAATGCCGCAAAGGATCTCGCAGCGGCGGCAGGCAAATCCTTCAATGAGCTGAAAGAAGCGCATCTCGCGGATTATCAGGCATTATTCAACCGCGTGGATGTCGAGCTCGGCGGCAGCGCAGAGAGCGCATCCAAGCCCGTTCCGCAGCGCATCTCCGAATTCGGCAGATCGAATGATCCCAAGCTCGTCGAGGTGCTGTTCCAGTACGGCAGATATATGATGATCGCAGCCTCGCGCGATTCCGAGCCGATGAATTTGCAGGGCATCTGGAACAAGTTCCGCGATCCGGCATGGGGCTGTAAATATACGACAAACATCAACTACGAAATGAATTACTGGCCTGCCATGACGACGAATCTCGCGGAATGCTTCCGCCCGTTCGTCAACAAGGCAAAGGCGATGCAGCAGAACGGCAATCAGACCGCACAGGAGGTCTACGGCGTCTCGGAGGGCTGGGTTGTGCATCACAATACCGACCTCTGGAACCGCACCGGCCCGATCGACGGCGCATGGGGCATGTGGCCGACGGGTGCCGCATGGATTTCCGATATGCTCTATGATGCCTACCGGTTCAATCAGGATGAAGAATATCTCAATGAGATCTATCCGGTGATCAAGGGCAGCGCGACCTTCCTGAATTCGATTCTGCGTCAGGCAAAAATCGACGGAAATACGTATAAAGTCGTATTTCCGAGCACCTCGCCCGAGGTCAATACACCGGGCGGCAGCGGCGGTCAGGGGGCAGCCTGCGCCTACGGCATCGCAATGGATAATTCGCTGACGCGCCACCTGTTCACCGATGTGATCGAAGCATCTGAACGGCTTGGCGTAGACGAATCCTTCCGGCTGAGCCTCATGGATCCGGTCTCGGCGCTGAAGCCCGATACGATCGGAAGCTGGGGACAGATTCAGGAATGGGCATATGACTGGGATGCGAAAAACGAGAAGAACCGTCATATTTCGCATATGTACAGCCTGTTCCCCGGCAGATTCATCACAAAGGATACTTCTCCGGCGCTCGCACAGGCAGCGGCAGTCAGCCTGAATGCAAGAGGCGACGACGGCACAGGCTGGTCCGAGGCGTGGAAGCTCAACTGCTGGGCGCGTCTCGAGGACGGTCCGCACGCATACAATCTGGTCAAGCTCCTTGTCTCGCCGGTCAACAATTACGGCAGACTGTACGACAATCTCTGGGATGCACATCCGCCTTTCCAGATCGACGGCAACTTCGGCTTTACGTCCGGTGTCGCGGAAATGCTGCTCCAGAGCCATGACGATGTCATCAAGCTGATCCCGGCACTGCCGGAGCAGTGGGCAACCGGCCACGCATACGGTCTCTGCGCACGCGGCGGCTTTGAGGTCAATCAGGACTGGCAGAACGGACAGCTCGTCGGCGCGAGTATCTATTCCAAATCCGGCAATACCTGCACCGTCTCCTATCAGGGCGAAACCGTCAGCTTCGAGACCGAAGCAGGCAAGACCTATCATCTGAATGACGCGCTGGAAATCGAGGAAGCCGCACCGCAGCGCAATGTCGCATGGAATAAGAAAACGGCAGGCTCCGATGTCTCCGGCGGCAGCACTGAAAGCTGGACAAAGACACTGGATGCGACCGGCAAATGGCTCGCAGTCGATCTCGGCAAGCAGTATCCGGTCAGCCGCTGGGGCGTCAAGCTCGCAGGCATGACCAATGCAAATACCGATTATCCGCGCAGCTTCGAGCTTTGGCTCAGCAAGGACGGCGAAACATGGCAGAATGCCGATACCGCGCTCAGCACGACGCAGGAGCAGTTCAGCCGCAATCTTGCAGCGGTCGAGGCACGCTATGCGCGCGTCCACCTTATCACACTCTCGTCCAAGACAAATCCTGCAACGATCGAAAAGCTCGAGATTTTCGCAGAATCCGATGAACCCGAACCGACACGCTCCGCCTATGATCTGATCGAAGCGGAAAGCTATGACCGCCAGAACGGCATCCAGACCGAGCTGCGCGAGAACGGCACTGCGGATGTCGGCTACATCCAGCCCGGCGATTATATCGCATTCCGGAATATTGATTTCGGCGCAGGTGCGCAGGGCTTCACCGTGCAGGCAGGCAGCGACACCGACGGCGGAAAAATCGCACTGCATCTGGATTCCCCGACCGGCAAGCTGATCGGCACATGCAATGTCAGCGGCACGGGCGGCTGGACGGAATGGAAGACATTTGACTGTGATGTCAGCGGCGCCGCCGGTACACATACGCTGTATCTGGTATTCGAGGGCGACGACGGCTTCCTGATGAATGTGGACAGCTTCCGGTTCACGACGACGCTCAAGGCAGGCGATATCACCGGCGACGGCAAGACGGATACATCCGATCTCACGGCGCTCCTGAATCACCTGCTGACGAAGAAATCGCTGACCGCAGAGCAGGCAGCCATTGCCGATCTCAACGGTGACAAAAAGCTCACCGCCGCAGATCTCTCGCTCCTCCGCCGTCTGCTCCTTGCGTGAGAGCGGTATCTCCGACGGATTTGTAATGAGGCTCTGCCTCAAACTCCGCTTAAGGGATATTATCCCTTAAGAATCCCGTTTTCAGCATGAATATAGTAAAGCCGCTAAATCAGCGTAAATCCGTTGATTTGGCGGCTTTATCCTTTTCACTTATCGCTTTTCAAATCCGTCCGCGAAGCGGACACCGCAGCTCCTCACTTCTCACTCCTATCTCCTAACTATCTATAAATCCGTCCGCGAAGCGGACACCGCAATTTCTAATTTCTCATTTCTCATTTCTAATTATCTATGAAATTCCGTTACGCCTTGAGCATTTTGTTGACCTCGTCGTATTCATCGGTGACGGATTTCTCCGGCTGACCGGTGACGAGCGAGACAACGATAATTGCAACCAGCGCGCAGATGAAAGCAGGCAGCAGCTCATAGATATCCAGCGCGCCGCCGAGCGGACGGACAATGAACTTCCAGATAAAGATCATAATGCCGCCGACAACCAGACCAGCAATCGCGCCGTACTTATTGGAGCGCTTCCAGAACAGTGCGGTCAGCATAACCGGACCGAATGTCGCGCCGAAGCCTGCCCATGCGAACGAAACAACGCGGAACACAGAGCTGTTCGGGTTCCATGCGAGGATCACGCCCAGCACTGCAATGACAACGAGGACGCAGCGTGCGACGAGCATCGACTGCTTCTCGTTCAGCTTCATCTTGAACACGCCCTTCATGATGTTCTCAGACATCGACGAGGATGCCGCGAGAAGCTGCGAATCCGAGGTGGACATCGTACATGCAAGAATACCTGCGAAAATCAGACCTGCGACCATTGCCGCAGCGAAGCCGTGCTTCGAGAGCAGCTTTGCCATTTCCATGATAATCGTTTCGGAGTTATTGGTATTTGCGCCGTAGAGTGTGCCGAGCTTGCCGTTGACGGAAAGCTGATTGCCGACAATACCGATCAGGATTGCAGCGCCCATTGCGATCACAACCCAGATGCTTGCGATGCGGCGCGAGAGCTTGATCTTGTGCTGATCCTCAATCGCCATGAAGCGCAGCAGGATATGCGGCATGCCGAAGTAACCGAGTCCCCATGCGAGCGTCGAAACGATCGGCAGGAAGCCGTAGCCGGTCTGCGAGAAGCTGCCGTCAGCGTTCAGCGAGCGCGTGACGGTCATATGCAGGTAATCGGGAATGGATTTTGCATTGTCCACAACCGCATCCCAGCCGCCTGCATTGCTGATGCCGAAGATCACGATGATCGTCAGCGCGGTGGTCATGACGATGCTCTGGATCAGGTCGGTGAAGCTCGCTGCGAGGAAGCCGCCCATGCTCGTGTAGGCGATGATAATGACTGCCGCAAGGATCATTGCGACATGATAATCCATGCCGAAGAGCGTGCCGAACAGCTTGCCGCATGCAGAAAAGCCCGATGCGGTATACGGCACGAAGAAGATCAGAATGACCAGTGCCGCGATGCCGGAAAGCACATGCTTGTCATCGTGATAGCGGTCGGAGAAGAAATCCGGAATCGTAATCGAGTTTGTTTTCTGCGAATAGACGCGCAGACGCTTTGCAACGAACAGCCAGTTGAGATAGGTGCCGATTGCAAGACCGATCGCAGTCCAGCCTGCCTCCGCAACGCCGCAGAGATAGGCAAGTCCGGGCAGTCCCATGAGCAGCCACGAACTCATATCCGAAGCCTCGGCGCTCATTGCGGAGACCAGCGGACCGAGCTTTCTGCCGCCGAGATAGAAGTCGCTGACATCCTTGTTTTTCTTTGAGAATACGGCACCGATTGCGATCATGCCGCCTAAATAGACGATGATCGTCACCAGTATGCCGATGATATTACTTTCCATTGGGGGTACATCCTCCTCTTTTCATTTATGTTTCCTGATAGGGTTTGATTTTCTCGAACACGGCTGTTCCGTCCGTGCCGCGCTCTGATATATGCACCTGTGATGCGTTTCTCCGGATTGTCGAGCTGCCGTTTGCGTCCAGATAAGTCAGGATGCGTTTGCAGCCGCCGTGCGGAAAGCTGCCGTCCTCGATTTCCATATTGGCAAAGCCGCGGCGCTCCGGTGCGGATGCCTGCCGCCTGCGCCATTCCGCCGCAAGACTGATATAATCCGTGTGCGCACGCCAGCTCCATGCGCGGCGCAGCGATTCCGCGGATTTGAACGCATCCGGCGCATCGTACATCACGATATGCACGGTGCCGTATTGTTCATGTTCCAGCGACAGAAAGATGCAGAGCATACCCGTCACCGGCTCATAGCGGAGATACAGGCTGTTATAGATGCCTTCGTGCGCGCGCATATGCATGGTGTCGTCATAGGCAAGATTCAGCCGGAGCTCCTCGCCGGTGATTTTCTCTGCCATCAGAACAGACCGGAGATTTTTCCGTCTGCATCAACGTCGATATTTTCAGCGGCAGGCTTTTTCGGCAGTCCCGGCATGGTCATGATGTCACCGGTCAGCGCGACGATAAAGCCTGCACCTGCGGAAACCTTGACATTGCGGATCGTGACGGTGAAGCCCTCCGGTACGCCCAGCACATCCTTATCATCGGTGAAGCTATACTGTGTTTTTGCCATGCAGACCGGCAGCTTGTCGAAGCCGAGGGCTGTGAGCTGTGCGATCTGCTTCTGTGCAGCCGGAAGAATGTTGATGCCGTCGCCGCGGTAGACGCGCTTGACGATCGCCTCGATCTTCTCCTCAATCGTGCCGTCCAGCTCATAGGAGAACGAGAAATCGCCCTTCTCCTCCTCGCAGAGACGGACAACCTCGCGTGCGAGATCCTCGCCGCCTTTTCCGCCCTCTGCCCAGACATTCGACAGGACAACATTGACGCCGAGCGCCTTGCACTTCTCAATGATCAGTGCGACCTCTGCATCGGTATCGGTCGGGAAGCGGTTGATTGCGACAACCGACGGCAGCTTGTAGACCTCCTTGATATTTGCGACATGGCGCAGCAGATTCGGGATGCCTGCTTCCAGTGCCTCCAGATTCTCCGAGCCGAGTTCGGTCTTTGCGAGACCGCCGTGCAGCTTGAGTGCGCGGATTGTCGCAACAATGACGACCGCAGAGGGTGTCAGACCTGCCATGCGGCACTTGATATCGAGGAACTTTTCCGCGCCGAGATCCGCGCCGAAGCCTGCCTCCGTGATTGCGTAGTCACCGAGCTGAAGCGCGGTCTTTGTCGCAAGAACAGAGTTGCAGCCGTGCGCGATATTGGCAAACGGTCCGCCGTGGACAAGCGCCGGAGTTCCCTCGAGCGTCTGCACGAGATTCGGCTTGAGTGCGTCCTTGAGCAGTGCGGTCATTGCACCGACTGCGTTCAGATCGCCTGCCGTAACGGGCTTTTCATCATAGGTATATGCGACGACGATGCGCGAGAGACGCTCCTTGAGGTCGGTGATCGAGGTCGCAAGGCAGAACACCGCCATAATTTCGGATGCGACCGTGATATCATAGCCGTCCTCACGCGGCACACCGTTGATTCTGCCGCCGAGACCGTCCGCAATATAACGGAGCTGACGGTCGTTCATATCAACACAGCGCTTCCATGTGATGCGGCGCGGATCAATGTTCAGCGCATTGCCCTGATAGATGTGGTTATCGAGCATGGCAGCGAGCAGATTGTTTGCAGCACCGATCGCGTGGAAATCGCCGGTGAAATGCAGGTTGATGTCCTCCATCGGGACGACCTGCGCATAGCCGCCGCCTGCCGCGCCGCCCTTGATGCCGAAAACCGGTCCGAGCGACGGTTCACGCAGCGCGACCATGACATTCTTTCCGATTCTGCGCATGCCGTCCGCAAGACCGATCGTCGTCGTGGTCTTGCCCTCTCCGGCAGCGGTCGGGTTGATCGCGGTCACAAGGACGAGCTTGCCCTGCTTCTCCGATTTCGGCAGCTTTGCAAGGTCGATCTTCGCCTTGTATCTGCCGTACTGCTCGAGTGCCTCATCGGAGATGCCTGCTGTCTGCGCGATCTCCGTGATCGGGCGCATGGGGACGGATTGTGCGATCTCAATGTCTGTAAGCATGATGATTTCCTCCTGATTTTCAGCTTTGAAGCTGTATTTTGCAGTAAAATAGACAATATCAGTATACCATATATTGATTAAAATTTCAATGGGAGAAGCGAAAAAAATGAGAAATGAGAAATGAGAAATTGCGGTGTCTGCTTCGCAGACGATTTTGAAGCGGCGGTGGGAATCCTGTTGTGCAGTCCCCTTTGATACAGGATTTTGAGAGGAAATTCAGGTGAATCGCATATCAAACAGGAAGTGTGGGAATCTGCATTCGCTGTCAACTGCTGATACAATCCATACTTGTTTTCTCTTGACAATGCAGATGTTTTGCACTATAATCACATTATAATGAAATGCTGAAAAAAGGAGCGTGCTTTTTGCGCCCGACAACTCGATATCATGCGCAGAATACAGAAAGGAGCGATCAAAATGAAACAAAACCGCCGCAGAATCTCAGGACTCTGCACCGCCGCGCTTCTGCTCTGCACGGGCTGCGCATCGTCGGCGGAGGAACCACAGAAAGCGTTGATGCGATACATGGAGAACCGATATCCGGAAGACAACTTCACATGGTGGTACAACGCCCTGGGCGGAGAAGGAGAAAACACGTATGAGACATTTGAGATTATCTTAAACAGCGAGAAATATCCCGATGCGGCAATCCATGCGGCAAGATGGAAGAAAGACGGGGAATTTGTTTATGCCGACAACTACATGGCATTTTATCTTCAGGATGACGTGGAGGCATTCATGCAGCAGATGGCGGAGGAATATTTCGGAGAATGCAAGGTTTATGAGTATATTTCAAAAGGGAAACTCGTGTCCTCCGCTTTTCCAGTTGACGCAACGGCAGAGGATTACCTGAAAAGCAAACCTCAATGCATAATAACCGTATTTCTTTCGCCGGAACGCATTACATTGGATAACGCAAAGGAAAAATACAAACAGTTTGAGGCAGAGTTTGCAGAGCAACAGTATGAAAAGGTCGGAGTCAGTGTTTATTGGCTTCCGGATGCAGAATCTTATGAAAAAACAGAATCGGATTGCGGTCCAACTGGTTCCTTGGAGGATTTGAAGAACTGCGATCTAGTGGGAAGAATTCATCTGTTTCATATAACTGAATAGGAAATTGAATAAATATGTACGACTTTTTTGAAGATCACGGGATTACAATGGACTTGCGCTCATTCATCCCGATTGGACAAGCTGCATAAATCCGCATCATTTGCCTTGTGCAGATTGCTGAAATTCAGATTCGTATAAGGAATCAGCATCTCCTGCGGCGTAATAGAAGCAAAGGAGGGGATCACCCATGAAAAAACAAAATACATTGACTGCAATCCTGCTCGCTGCCATGATGCTAACAGGCTGCGGCAGCGGTACAAGTCTCGCCGAATTTGTCGGTGAGGAGGAAATGAATGCCGCAAAGGCTGACCGTGCAGACGGTGCAGAAGCTAGTGCGGCTGACGAAGCCTACGGCGGCGAGGCGGAAGCGCCGGAAGGCGGGGAAATCGTGCTGGATGCTGCAAAGGAATCATTCGCTATGGATGCAAAGGCGGAACTCGCTGCGGAGGCAGGGCGCGAGGAAATGCCGACGGAGGCTGCACCCGAATCCCCGGACGGTGCTGAATCTGCGCCGGATGCTGAACCGGAGCCGGAGCCTGAACCCGACAACGGCGCTGAGCCCTTTGTCCTGACCGCAGGCGAATGGAATGATAACGAAAACTGGGGATTCTTTGCAAATCTCGTTCACAACGGCACGATCGAATTCCCGTCCTACGGGCTGAATCCCGTCAACCGCGTTGCTGTTACCGTCACGAACGGCGGTCAACCGGTCGCAAATCAGTATGTCTCGCTCGCACTCGGGGATCAGGATGCAAATATCTGGGCTGCAAAAACCGATCAAAACGGCATTGCCTATCTGTTTTACGATGCACGCTGCGCCGGTCAGAGCATGACATTACAAACTGCTGACGCAGATGCAGTCACGTTCACGGCGCCGGAGGATCATTCCGGTCAGGGCGGCGTTGATGTTCCGACACTGGAATTTGAACTGGTAACGAAAAGTGAATCGACGAAATATGACAAGACACAGGTCAGCTTTATCCTCGATACGACAGGCTCGATGGGCGATGAAATTACCTATCTGCAAAAGGATTTCTCTGCGATTGCCGAAGAAGTCGCCGCAGAGGGCGTGACGTTCTCTGTCAATTTCTATAAGGATGAGGGCGATGAATATGTCACGCGCTGCAATCCGTTCACGGACAATGTCAAGGAGATCCAGAAGGCGCTGAACAACGAATACGCAAACGGCGGCGGCGATACACCGGAAGCCGTTGCAGAGATTCTTTATGAGGTGCTGAAAAAGGGCGAATGGGAAGAAGATACAAACAAGATCGCGTTCCTGATCTTCGATGCACCGCCCCACAGCGGCAGTGACGAGGAAAAGATGATTCTGGATGCGGTCGAAGCTGCGGCGCAAAAGGGCATTCATGTGGTACCGGTTGTTGCCTCGAATGCGGAGCGTGAGACTGAGCTCTTCGGCAGAGCGCTGGCAATCATGACGAACGCGAATTATGTTTTCCTGACTGATGATTCCGGTGTCGGTGATTCGCATCTGGAACCGATCATCGGCGATTATGAGGTCGAGCTGCTGCATGATATTATCGTGCGCAATATCAAAGAGGTCGCTTCGGCGGAATAAATCAGTCACAGTTCATGTTTGAATAGAAGGACGCCGCTCCGGTCTTTGATCGGGGCGGCGCGCTTTGTATTTTTCTCTATTCACTTTTCACTATTCACTTGGATTTTTTATTATGGGAGATTTCAGCGTAATATTCTTTATCCTTTTTCCAAAGGTTTATTTTTGTTGGACGCGGGGCGCGGGTGCGATGGCAAGAACCACAAGGAGAGGGAAGTCTTCGCTGCGCTCAGGTCTCCCCTCTCCTTAAGGTTCTCTCCCTCGCGCTCCCTCTTTCCTTATTCTCTCCTCTCTGAAAGCGGAGCCCAGTGTTCTGGCATGCATAATGCGCAAAATTATTCGTTATTCAAGCTGCGTTTCATCAGCACTCTAAGCGAACAACGCACGCCAAGCGAGTGGCTTACGCCCTAAGGGGGAAAGGGAATGAGGAAATGGGAGCTCGAGGGAAAAAACTAAAGGGGAAAGGGGGAATGTGAGCTCACGAACTTCCCCCTTGCCTCTTTGGGTTGTTCCCTCGAACCCGCGCCCCGCGCCCAATGAAATTTAACAATCGGACAAAAGGATAAAGATTGTTACGCTGAATTCTCCCATAATAAATACACGCAAAAGCGAAGAGTGAATCGTGAATAACGAAAAGAGAAAAATTTTTGCAGCGCCCCTCGCTTTGCCCTGCGACTGACGATGCTGTTCACTTGTCAATGTCCCAAGCGCCTGCTGCCGTTTGCAAACGGTACGG
>JAGKVC010000107.1 GCA_021152595.1 Clostridia bacterium | reverse complement strand
GTACTCGCACAGTTCGCGGTTCCGTCCGTTCCGACGGTTCCGACTGCTCCTGCACCGGCTCCGATCGCCAATTCCGCTGAGGATGTACTCGCACAGTTCGCTGTGCCGTCTGTCCCGAAGGTTCCGACTGCTCCGGCACCGGCTCCGATCGCTGATTCCGCTGAGGATGTACTTGCACAGTTCGCGGTTCCGTCTGTCCCGACCGTTCCGACTGCTCCGGCACCGGCTCCGATCGTCGATTCCGCTGAGGATGTACTCGCACAGTTTGCGGTTCCGTCTGTCCCGACCGTTCCGACTGCTCCGGCACCGGCTCCGATCGCTGATTCCGCCGAGGATGTGCTTGCACAGTTCGCGGTTCCGTCTGCACCGGCAGCACCGTCTGTTCCGGATATCCCGACGCTTTCTGAGGTCGGCGATTCCGCGCATGTCAGCGGCAGCTCCGTCAATCAGAATGATATTCTTGCGCAGTTCGCGCTCAAGCAGCCCGGTACACATCCGTATCCGGCAGATGATGCCATTCCGTCTGCACCGGCAATCAGCGAGGATCCTCTTGCTGATCTCCTGCTGATGCCAAAGGGACAGGAGCAGTCCGGCAATACCGATATCCTGCCCGATATCGCAAATGTACCTTCAAGCATCCCTGCCGCACAGACTGTCCCGACAGCAATCCCGCAGGCTGCATTCCCGTCGCTCAATGTTCCGCAGGCACCGCCTGCTCCGCCTGTTCCGGAGATGCCTGTTCCGCCTGTACAGCAGGCATTTGCCGTTCCGACACTGCCGCCGACCGGCTATCCGGTTCCGCCTGTTCAGGGCTATCCGCAGGGCTTCGGTCAGGTTCCGCCGCAGGGCGCATATCCGCTCCCGAACAACGGCTATCCGACGCAGCAGTTCAATCCGTTCGCTGTTCCGACCGCTCCGAAGCAGTCGCAGCCTGAAACACCGACACCGCTGTTCGTCGGTTACAGTGCAGACGGCCGTCAGCTCTTCCAGACCTACGATGCACTCGGCAATCCGATTCCGATCAATGAGCCCGTTTACAGCGCACCGCCTGAGCAGAAGGATCACAATATCGCTGCACAGGTTGCTGCAATGGCTGCAAATACTGCAATGCACGGCAATGCTCCTGTCATGGATATGGATGAAATCATGGCAAAAATGGGCATTGAGGATCCGAAGAAGCGCAAGAAGGAAGAGGGCAAGGCAATCAACTTTACCGAATACAAAATTCCGGAAAAGAAGAAGAAAAAGCCTGCTTCCGCAAGACCTGCCGCTGCTGTCGCAAATCCCGTACCGGAAGGTCCTGTCTCTGCTGCTGAGGCAAAACGCAGAAAGAAAGTCGATAAGATCAACAAGGAATTTGAAAAGCAACTTCGTTCCCGCGGTATTGATCCAAAGACCGGCGGTATCATGATTGATAACAAGAAATAATACATGACGGAAAAGCAGCGACACTTTGCCGCTGCTTTTCATTTCCAAAAGGAGACTGACTATGCAAATGAATGAGCAAACCATTGTGCCGGAAGCCGATCCGGAGGCAAACATTCCTGCTGCAAAAAAAGCATATACCTTTTCGCAGCTCAATCTCGCACTGTTCTATGTATTTTATGTAATTGTCAGCTTAATTGTTGTACACTTTCTTCCGGATAATCCCTCAGAAGCGGTCGAATATCTCGCGCACTATATTCCGATGTATCTGGTCGCGTTTCCGCTGTATCTGCTGATCTCCAGACCGCTTGAGACCGCACCGCCGGAAAAGCAGCACATGAGCATTTTTCAGATCATCAAGGCATTTTTCGTCTGTGAGTTTATCGGTATCACCGGCAATCTGCTCGGCATGCTTGTCAATGCGATTCTCTCATTTATTGTCGGAACGAATACCAGCTCGAATTTTCTGATCGGCGGCGTATTCGGGGAAAGCTCCCTGCTGTTCATCTTCCTTGCCGTCATCTGTGCGCCGGTTGTCGAGGAATTCCTGTTCCGCAAGATCCTGATCGACCGCATCCGCAAATACGGCAATACAGCGGCGATCCTGATCTCCGGCATCATGTTCGGATTGTTCCACGGCAATTTCACGCAGGCGTTCTATGCCGCTATGCTCGGCATGCTGTTTGCATTCATTTATGTGCGCACCGGCAGAATCCAGTATACGATCGCACTGCACATGTGCGTCAACTTCTGGGGTACTGCAATGCCTTATCTGACGCTTCGGAATCATGATATCAACGAACTGATTTCGGCTCTCACCTCTCTGAATCCCGACCGGATTCTCACGATGATCAACACGATGAAGCCGTTTCTGATAATGGTTGCCTGCACATATCTGTTCGCATTCATCGGCATGATTCTGCTGATCGTTTATAGAAAGCATCTGACAGTTCCAGCAGCGATTGCTCCGCTTCCCCAAAACAAGCGGTTCACCACGGCGTGCTGCAATATCGGATTCTTCGCACTGCTCGCCGTCTGCATTTACCAGTTTATCAGACAGTTCAGCGCTCTGCTCTGACAAAGAAAAATCCCCGGGATCACACAGGATTCCGGGGATTTCTGTTATTCTGTAATTATTTGCCGTATGCCTCTGCGAGCTTCTTGAACGCAGGCAGACTGCGCTCGATCATCTCAGTTGTGACACAGTAAGCAATGCGGACATAGCCTTCGCAGCCGAACGAATCCGAAGGTACAAGCAGCAGCTCATAGTCACGCGCCTTCTTGCAGAATGCATTTGCATCCGGCTCAAGTGCCTGTACCCACAGATAGAATGCGCCGTCCGGATAGATGCAGCGATAGCCGTATTCCGTCAGGGCCTTGTACAGCAGGTCACGGTTTCTGCGGTAGATCGAGAGATCACCGGTCTTGCCGAGATTCTCTGCGACCACGCGCTGTGCAAGACTCGGTGCGCAGACGAAGCCAAGCGCTCTGCCCGAACCGCAGACTGCCGCATAGACATTCCGGTTATCTGCCATTTTCGGCGAAACCACGATATAGCCGATACGCTCACCCGGCAGGGACAGCGATTTGCTGTAAGAATAGCAGACAAAGGTATTATCATAGAGATTCGGCAGATACGGCACGACGGTTGTATCATCATAGACCAGCTCACGATAGGGCTCGTCAGCAATCAGATAGATCGGGTGTCCGTACTCCTGTTCCTTTGCGCGGAGCAGGTCGCAGAACGCCTTGAGATTCTCCTCTGTGTAGACTACACCGGTCGGGTTATTCGGCGTATTGATGATAACGGCTTTCGTCTCCGGCGAAACCAGCTCTGCGAATGCCTTGAGGTTCATCTGGAAGTTTTCAAGATCCGCCGGAACTTCAACGAGCTTTGCAGCAGCAGCTTCGACAAATACGCGATACTCCGGGAAGAACGGTGCGAAGGTCATGCAGGTATCACCCGGGCAGAGAATCGCATGCAGCGTAACGGTCAGCGAGGCTGCCGCACCGCAGGTCATGTAGATATCCTGCGCGGAAATGCCGGTGCCGAAGCGCTTGTTGATATCGTCAGCAATCGCTGTGCGCGTCGGCTCTGCACCGACTGCGGAGGTATAGCCGTGCAGCAAAACGGAGTCGGTCTCGTCCATGAGTCTGCGCATGGTATCATGCACGGATTCCGGTGCCGGAACGCTCGGGTTGCCGAGGCTGAAATCAAATACATTTTCTATGCCGATCTCCTTTGCACGGCGGTTGCCGTATTCAAAGGTTTCACGAATAACAGACGGCGCCTTGCCCAGCGCCAGCATAGATGTCTGATAAGGCTGAAATTTCATTGATATTCCTCTTTTCTTTGCGAATTGAAACAATCCGGATGCGGACTGTACTATACTATATGATACCAGAAAATGCCGGATTTGTCAACTGACACTCACTCGCGCTTCTCCAGCGAGCTGACACGCAGAACCAGATAATCCACTTCGTTCCCCTGATAGGTGCCTGTATCCTGCTCCAGCGTGCCTTCGACTGTAATCGGATCATAGGACTGCAAGCCGGAATAATCCGACCAGTCCAGCTCCAGACCGATGCCCTCGCCGCTGCCGGATTCCTTTGCATAGATTGAATAGATCGTCTTACCGTCATCATCCGAGGAGGGATAGAGCGTGCCGGACATATGGTAGGTCTTGCCGAGATAATCGTCCGGATTCTCATACATATCACAGATCGTATCATAGAGCAGCATGGATTTGATATACTGCATCTCCTGCGCGGAGGATTCCTCCGGCTTTGATTTGTCACCGCATGCACAAAGCAGCATCGCCGCCAGCGCAGCCGTCGTCATACGTTTTTTCATTTTGATCACCAGTTTCATAAAATCTCTCCGGAAGCTGTCACAACCGGAGAACTGTTGCATTATTTATAAAAACATGATATAATATAAATATATACAACAGAAAGGAGCAGTGCCGCATGGCTGAAAAGCGCAGGTTATGGAAGCGGATTCTGCGCATTCTGACCGCAGTCATTCTGATTCTGACAGTCAGCTACGGTCTTCTGCTGATCGTGCTGGGCACATCCGCAAAGCGTGAACTCGATCAGGCAAAAGAAACTTATCTGCCCGTCACGGTTCAGATCACAGAACTGCGGCAATCCTCGAATCTTTCGCGCTCGCTGATTGTCGTTCTCAAGCCCGAAAACGAGCATTCGCATCTGCCGGAACAGCTCGGGCGCACCATCGCAACCACATCCAATCAAAAGCTCGCGCCCGGAGACCTGCTGACCATGTATTACGATCCCGAAAATCCGCAGAAGCGCGTCATTGATTTCCGCACTGCCGAACCGACGCAGCGTGCAGGCTGGTATCTGACCGCTGCCGGACTGCTGATTATCCTGCTGCTGCTCCTGTGGCAGCTTTTGCAGCGCAGAAAGCATCGTCAGCCGGCTGCATTCACAGATTCATAATGCACCGCTCTCAGTATACCATATTTCTGCGTAAATTGCAAGATTCACATCAAAGAAATCCACCTTATCCCCCTGCGATAAGGTGTTTTTTGTATGCGCCCGACATTTTCCCGTGTCCGATTGTATTCATAGTGAAAGGGGTGATGATCCATGCAGCAAATTGACATCGAAGCAATCTATACAAGACATTTCCGGACAGTTTACCGCGTCTGCTATGCCTATATGAAAAATCCCGCGGATACCGAGGATGCAGTACAGGAAACATTTTTCCGGATGATCCGCAGACAGCCGCACTTTGAAAATCCGGAGCATGAAAAGGCATGGCTCATCCGGACAGCCTCAAATATCTGCAAAAATGAACTGAAGCACTGGCGCAGAACGCAGACGAATCTGGATTCGTATACAGATCTGCCGGCACCGGAAACCGAATCATCCGGCGATCTGATGGAAGCGATCAAGGCGCTGCCGGAGCGCTATAAAACTGTGATCTATCTCTATTACTACGAGGGCTATCAGACGGCGGAAATTGCGAAAATGCTGAGAAAACCGCATTCCACAATCCGGAATCACCTGCGTGAGGCGCGGCTGCTGCTCAAAGAAAGGCTCGGTGATGAATGATGAAGAACGCACAGATCATTGCGGCATGGGACAGCATTCTGCCGGATGCTGCCGCTGAAACAAGAATGCGAAACGCCGTTCTCGCATACGGGGACAAAAAGCGTTTCCGAAAATGGCACAGATACCTCATTCCGATTGCGGCATGCCTGCTGCTTGTTGCCGCCGGATACCGTTTCCGGCTGACCAGACCGCTGCATGCGGAACTTGACAACGGCATACGCATCACCTATCATGCGACTCAAAACGGAATCAGTGAGGCGATGTATGCCTATGATTATGAAATCTGCGAACGCGAACTGACTGCGGAAGAACTGCACCGGCTGCTCCCCTGCTCCGCACAGCCGGATTCCTGCCATGCGGTTTTCCGTGCGGAAACAGGTACATTTCTGCGCGCGGAAACGAAAATCGGCGAGGTACATGTGCATCTTGCGCGGGAGGGACTGCCCGTGACAGATGTCATCGTGACCGGCGAGACATCGAATGCTGAAATCGGCGGCGTGCCGGTGACCTTCGGATACTTCCTGACAAAGCCGAACAGCCGCGGCATCCGGACAGCGGTGCTGTATGCATCCTTCATGCGCGAAGGCTTGCAGGTGTATCTTGAAAACGGCGGCGATGAAGCGATCCGTGAACAGCTCGGCGCAGACCTCGGCAATCTGGTCTGTGAGCTGCTCCGGCAGGATGCGCCTGATCTCTCGGAAATCCGATATGACAACGGTACAGAATAACGAAAGCCGGACACCTCCGATCCGTCGGGTGTGTCCGGCTGATTTATTACGCAGCGCCGCTGATCAGCCAATCGCTTTCAGGATTTCAGCGGTCATTTCCGTGCAGGAACAGCATGCTGCATCACTGTCCCCGATCAGATCTGCCGTGCGGAATCCCGCTGCGAGTACCGCATCAACTGCATCCTCAATGCACTTTGCTTCATCCGTCAGCCCGAATGCATAGCGGAGCATCATCGCCGCAGAAAGGATCGTTGCAATCGGATTCGCCTTATTCTGTCCGGCGATATCCGGCGCAGATCCGTGAATCGGCTCATACATTCCGCGTGTCGTTTCACCGAGCGAGGCAGATGCCAGCATGCCGATCGAACCGGTGAGCTGGGAAGCCTCATCCGAGAGAATATCCCCGAACATATTGGATGTCACAATCACATCAAACTGCTGCGGATTGCGAACAAGCTGCATTGCGGCATTATCCACAAACAAATCCTGATACGCAACCTCCGGATATTCTTCCGCGAGCCGGTGCATCGTTTTACGCCACAGCCGTGAGGTCTCGAGCACATTCGCCTTATCGACGCTCGTCAGGCGCCTGCTGCGCTTCATTGCAATCTCAAACGCCGCTCTGCCGATCCGCTCGATCTCATGAACGCTGTACGCCTCGGTATCAAACGCTTCTTCGCCGTATCTGCCCGTGCGGTAACCGCGGTCACCGAAATAGATGCCGCCTGTCAGCTCACGGACAATCATAATATCAAATCCGGCCGAGACAAGATCCGCACGCAGCGGCGAGGCACCGCGCAGCGCCGGAAACAGCTTTGCAGGCCGCAGATTCGTATAGAGTCCGAGTGCCGCACGTATCCCGAGCAGCGCTTTCTCCGGACGCTGTTCACCGGAAAGATGATCCCATTTCGGACCGCCGACCGCACCGAGCAGCACGCTGTCACTCGCAAGACAGCCGTCCACCGTTTCCTGCGGAAGCGGCATCCCGACAGCGTCGATCGCACAGCCGCCGATCAGATACGGAGTAAACCGGAAATCATGCCCGAATTTTGCACCGATCCGCTCCAGCACCGCAACAGCACTGTCCACGATCTCCGGACCGATGCCGTCGCCTTTCAGTAATGCAATGTTGTACTGCATGCTATCCCCTCCTGTTCCGTATCAGAGAACGCCGTCGCGCACCGCCTGCATCAGACCGCCGTGCGTGATAATCGTCTGGATAAACGGCGGAAACGGCTCTGTGCTGTATTCTGCACCGGTCGTCAGATTGCGGATGATACCGGCATCGAGATCCGCTTCGACCTCGTCCCCCTCCGCGATTGCCTCCGCAGCCGCCGGACATTCTACAATCGCAAGCCCGATGTTGATTGCGTTTCGGTAAAAAATACGTGCAAAACTCTTTGCAATGACAAGTGAAATGCCACTCGCCTGAATTGCAATCGGCGCATGCTCACGGGAAGATCCGCAGCCGAAATTCAGACCTGCGACCAGAATATCCCCCTGCTGCACTCTGCCGACAAAAGTCGCGTCGAGATCTTCCATACAGTGTTTTGCCAATTCGGCACGGTCGCTCGTATTCAGATAGCGTGCCGGAATGATGACATCGGTGTCCACATTGTCGCCGTAGCGAATCACATGACCTGTATATTTCATTGCTCCATGACCTCCCACGGGCTCGTGATCAATCCGGTCAGCGCACTTGCCGCAGCCGTTGCAGGACTTGCAAGATAAACCTCAGATTCCGGATGTCCCATTCTGCCGACAAAATTGCGGTTTGTTGTCGTGATCGCACGCTCGCCCTTTGCAAGAATGCCCATATAGCCGCCGAGACAAGGTCCGCAGGTCGGCGTTGAAACCACCGCGCCGCTCTCGATAAAGATTTTCAGCAATCCCTCTGCCATTGCATCGAGATAGATCTGCTGCGTTGCCGGAATCACAATCACGCGCACACCTTTCGCACACTGTCTGCCTGCCATGATCTCAGCCGCGGCACGCAGATCCTCCAGTCTGCCGTTTGTACAGGAGCCGATCACAACCTGATCGACCGGAATTTTCTCGACTGCATCAAAGGTTTTTGCATTCTCCGGCAGATGCGGAAATGCAACGGTCGGTTCAATCTGCGAAAGGTCAATCTCAATCGTCTGCTCATATTCCGCATCGGGATCCGCCTCATAGATATGCGGTTCAGCCGCCCCATGCTCCTTCAGATAAGCAAGCGTCAGATCATCTACCGCAAAAATACCGTTCTTGGCACCGGCTTCGATTGCCATATTCGCAATACAGAGCCGGTCACTGATTGAAAGCGTATGCATGCCCTCTCCGGTGAATTCGAGCGAACGGTACAGCGCGCCGTCTACGCCGATTTGCCCGATCAGATGCAGAATCACATCCTTTCCGGAGACATAGCGCCGCAGCTTGCCGGTCAGTATGACTTTGATCGCGGCAGGCACCTTGAACCATGCCTTGCCCGTCGCCATACCGCAAGCCATATCCGTTGAACCGACACCCGTCGAGAATGCGCCGAGCGCGCCGTATGTACAGGTATGCGAATCCGCACCGATCACGAGATCGCCGGCAGTCACAAGCCCCTGCTCCGGCAAAAGCGCATGCTCAATACCCATTCTGCCGACATCATAGAAATGCGTAACATCCTGCTGACCGCAGAAATCGCGGCACATCTTACATTGCTCCGCCGCCTTGATATCCTTATTCGGTACAAAGTGATCCATGACCATAACGACCTTGTCACGGTGAAAGACCTGCTTTATCCCGAGTCCTTCAAACGCACGGATTGCCACGGGTGAGGTGATGTCATTGCCAAGTACACGATCGAGATCCGCAAGCAGGAGCTGTCCTGCCTGCACATGATCCGCACCTGCATGTGCGGCGAGGATCTTTTGCGTCATGGTCATGCCCATACTGATTCCCTCTTTCTTCAGACAGCGCTGCTGTCTTTCTGTGGTGCGGTCAGCATATTATTGACCGCGCTGACAAATGCCTTGATCGAGGATGTAATGATATCGTTGTCAATGCCGACGCCCCAGAAGCTCTCTCCGCCGCCGCTGAGGATTTCCACATAGGAAACCGCCTGCGAGGACGAGCCGACTTCCAATGCATGCTCGGTATAGGTGTTGATCGTGTAGTCGAGTCCGGTATACGAGCGAACCGCATTGCTGACCGCATCAAGACGACCGTTGCCGTTATTCGTCGCGGATGCTGTCTCGCTGTGATACTCAATGTCAATCGTTGCCTCAATGCCGTTGTGCTGGACAAAGTGAACTGCGGTCAGATTGAGCGGCGTGGTGATATCGACATAATGCTCCTTGAAAATCAGATAGACCTCGTCCGGCTGAAGCTCCTTGTGCTTGTGGTCGGAGATCCCTTTGACCAGATAGCCGACATGCTCGCGCATCCGCTTCGGGAGATTGTAGCCGAATCTTGTCTCGAGAATATAGCCGATGCCGCCCTTGCCGGACTGGCTGTTGATGCGAATGACATCCGCTTCGTATTCTCTGCCGATATCTGCCGGATCAAGCGGCAGATAGGGCACTGTCCAGAGCGCGGTACCGTGTTCCTCACGCCATTTGAGTCCCTTTGCAATCGCATCCTGATGAGAGCCGCTGAATGCCGCAAATACGAGCTTTCCGGTATACGGCTGACGGTCATTGACCTCCATGCGCGTCACGCGGTTATAAAGCTCCGTGATTGCCGGAACATCCGAGAAATCCAGATTCGGCTCAATGCCCTGCGAATACATATTGAGCGCCAGTGTGATAATATCGACATTGCCGGTACGCTCGCCGTTGCCGAACAGCGTACCCTCGACGCGCTCTGCACCTGCAAGCAGTCCCATTTCCGTATCTGCGACTGCACAGCCGCGGTCATTGTGCGGATGCAGCGAGACGATCACGTTTTCGCGGTATTTGAGGTTTTCGCACATGTACTCAATTTGGTTTGCATAGACATGCGGCATGGAAAGCTGAACTGTCACCGGCAGATTGATGATGACTTTGTCCTCCGGTGTCGGCTGCCAGACATCCAGAACCGCATTGCAGACTGCGAGTGCATACTCCGGTTCGGTGCCGGTAAAGCTCTCCGGCGAATACTCAAACCGGATATTGCCCGCATGCTTTGCACGGTACTCCTTGCAGAGCTTCGCGCCTGAAACCGCAATCTCCATGATCTCCTCACGGCTCTTGCGGAACACCTGCTCGCGCTGCGCAACCGAGGTCGAATTATAGAGATGCACAATCGCGTTTTTACATCCGCGGAGTGCTTCAAAGGTCTTCTGGATAATATGCTCGCGCGACTGCGTCAGAACCTGAATCGTCACATCGTCGGGGATAAGATTCTGCTCGATCAGCGTGCGGCAGAATATGTACTCCGTCTCTGAGGCTGCCGGAAAGCCGATCTCGATCTCCTTGAACCCGATCCGGACAAGCTCTGCAAAAAATTCGAGCTTTTCCCCGAGGCTCATCGGGATCACAAGTGCCTGATTGCCGTCGCGCAGATCGACGCTGCACCACTGCGGCGCGCGGTCGATATACGATTTCTCCATCCATTTATGTGATGTTTTCGGTGCTTCAAAAAACTGCCGCGTATATTTATCGGCGTGGTTCATTTTTTGTTCCTCCTGATTGTCAATCATAAAAAAAGCACGCCTCTCCCCGATGATACGGAAAGAGGCGGTGCTGTGAGATTCGTTGCAAAAGGGTGCTTCCCTTTCTCGCATTTATGAGAAAATTATAGCATATTTCCGCGTGAAAGTCAAGCAGATTCTGCTGTGAACGGCGCAAAGCCCTTTCGCATGGAAAATCCCTGAACGGCTTTGCAGACAGGACAGTTCTGCGGCGGCTCTGTTCCCTCGTGGATGTGTCCGCAGTTGAGGCAGAGCCAGAGCGTCGGCTGATTTTCGCGAAACAGCCGCCCCTCCTGCATCCATGTCCCGAATACGCCGAAGCGGTCGGCATGTGTCCGCTCGATCTCCGCGATCTTCCGGAACAGTGCTGCGGCTTCCGGCTGCTCCTCACGCGCTGCGGTCTCCGCGAATGCCGGATAAACGCCCTCCGCTTCATTGCGCTCAAACTGCTGCGCCGAAAGCAATGCCTGTGCCAGATCATGCGGCGCGTCCAGCGGATATTCCGCCGCAATCCGGATGCCGCTGACGCCGTTTTTTGTCAGCAGATCCGCAAACTGCTGTGCGTGGATCAGCTCCTGCTTTGCCGTAAATTCAAACACCTGCCGCAGCACATGAAGCTGCTGCGCGGCAGCCCCGCTGACGGCGTCCCCAGGATTGACGAGCACAAGGCAGGTCTTTTTCACCTCCGACATGGCCTCTTCCGCCGTCCTTACGGATTCCTGCGGCAGATAGGCCAGCTCGGCATGGCGCACCTCGGCGCGGATGCCGCTGCGCTCGGCAAACAGCATCGCCGCCATGAGCAGGAACACCGCCCACACGCCCAGCAGTCC
>JAGKVC010000261.1 GCA_021152595.1 Clostridia bacterium | reverse complement strand
TCTTCAGCCACAATGGGCTCTGCGTGTACAATCTCCTTAACACCCTTATAGATGGACAAACCATCGCAAAACACCTCTGCACCCTCCTGATCCGCCAGCTTCCTTGCAGCGGTGAGCGTATTTAGCCTTTCAATCTCCTGTCCATTCTTCATTACGATATATGTCTTTTTGTTTGCCATAATTTCCTCCTGATCAGAAGATCATCATAAAAATCTTTGTTGTGAGAAAGCCGATCAGACCGCAGCCCGGGAATGTCAGAATCCATGTCATCATGAGATTTTTGACGACGCCGAGATTCACCGCCGATGCCCGTTTCACAGCACCGACGCCCATGATCGCCGTTGTTTTTGCGTGCGTCGTGGAGACGGGAATGCCGAAAAGGGAGCTGATCAGCAGCGCGACGGAAGCGGCGAGATCCGCGGAAAAGCCCTGATATTTTTCCAGCTTCACCATGTCCATGCCGATGGACTTGATGATCTTTTTTCCGCCGATGGATGTGCCGACCGACATGATCAAAGAGCAGAGCAGCATAATCCATACCGGCATCTTCACGGAGCCTGTCTCTCCGCCGCCGTTCGACAGCAGCAGGCACATCAGAATGACGCCCATGAATTTCTGTCCGTCCTGCGCACCGTGCATAAAGCTCATGGCGCAGGCGGCTCCGATCTGTCCGAAGCGGAAGATTCCTTCGGTTTTGCGCCTGTCTACATGGAAGAACAGCACGGTCACGAGCTTGCAGACTGCATAGCCGAGCAGAAAACCGAGGACAACGGAAATCACCAGACCGTAGATCACCTT
Organism: Clostridia bacterium; assembly: GCA_021152595.1. GTDB lineage: Bacteria > Bacillota > Clostridia > Oscillospirales > Ruminococcaceae > Firm-04. Next base: position 1,783 of record JAGKVC010000261.1, on the reverse strand, counting down.
GAGCCATGCCTGCCCGTTGACACCGTCCAGATTGCCGTGCATAGCAATCGCGGCACCGGTCAGACCTGCAATCAGCGCGTGGCTTTCGCTGGTCGGTATTCCGAAATACCACGCAAGAACTGCCCATATCACGATTGCCAGCAATGCAGCCGACAGTGCGACGATTGCACTGTGTGAATTGGTGCCGAAATCGACCATGTTGGCGATTGTCTGCGCAACCGTTGCATTGACGGAGCTCATGATGAAAACGCCGAGAAAATTAAAGACGGCAGACATCAGGATGGCAGGCCTTGCTTCCATGCATCTTGTCGTGACGCAGGTTGCGATTGCATTCGGGCAATCCGTCCAGCCGTTTACAAAGATCACGCCGAGCGTCAGGCAAACCGCAAGCAGCAGAAGCGGATTTGCTGTCACCTGCGTCCAGAAATAAACAAATGATAAGTCCATAGTTCCTTTTTCTCCGAATTCATAAAAGATGCGATTGATGATTCGCAACAATTATAGCACAGATTCCGCAGTATTGCAAGAGAAAAACAGCGATTGGGCAAAATGACCTATTTTGCATCTGCGGAAAGATCCGGTCAGCGCTCAGCCGAGCGATTGATTCAGGTACTGGATATTCATATCCACATCGCCTGCAATTCCGGGGATTCTGCCGTATGCGCTCTGCTGCCAGATCGCATATTCTCCCTCATAGGTGGTTTCGCCGGTGTAGTGCGCCAGCCATACCGGTGTGGAGTTTTTCGTCTTTTTGCTCCAGATCGTTTCCAGAAAGATCTTGCTGCTGTACAGCATCGGTTTGTAGCCCTGTTTTAGGACTTCATCCGCAAATGCGGCGTAGACATCATTCAGGTCACGGATGCTCATGCCGTATTTCTGGAAGTGTGAAAATTCCTCCCAGTCAAAGACAATCGGCAGATCGAGCTTCTGACCGTCGAGCTGTTCAATGATCCAGCGTGCATGCTCCCGTGCGCCTTCTTCGGAATTGTCCGTCGTGTACAAATATACACCCACATCCAGACCGGCAGCAGCCGCGTTTTTGAGATTCTGACGGAAACAGTCGTCCAGCTTGGGCTCGTTGTAGCAATAGCCGACGCGGATGATGACAAAGCTGCATCCGGCATCCCGCACGGCATTGTAATCCACATCGCCCTGCCATGTGGAAACGTCTATGCCGAAGCGCACGTTATCGCCTTCATAGCGGCTGATAAAATCGCTGTAATTCACGCGCGGGATCGTATCGGCGGATTTCGGCAGCTCCTCAACCACGTTGACGGTCATCTCCCACCAGCAGGCGTTTCCGGAGCTGTCTGTGACTGTGATGCCGAGCGGATATGCGCCGACTGTCTCCGGATCGACCTCACCGTCACAGGTGATCGAAGGCGCTTTGTCAAAATTATCTGCATACCCGATATACTGATTGAGGTCGAAATCGGTTCCGACCTTGTGATAGGAATTCGTGCCGGGATTGATGATATACGGCTTTGTGGTATCAACTACCTGATATTGCAGCGCCTGCGTGAATTCTGTGCCGTCATACAGATACGTGACATCCACCGCAAAGCTGCCAAGATTGGAAGTGTCAAGCAGGGCGGAATCGTCCTTCAGTTCGACATTCCGGTCGGTTATGAAGTCCTCCAGCGTGAGGGCGTCACCTGCTTCGACGGTGTCAAGCCCTTTCAGCACGAGATCGGCAGGGGGCTCCGGTTTTGTAGTTGTCGTGACAGCGGTCGTTGTGACGGTCGTTGTCTGTTTCGTCGTGGTGACTTTCGCAGTCGTTGTG
>JAGKVC010000260.1 GCA_021152595.1 Clostridia bacterium | reverse complement strand
ACGATACGGCGGCTGTATCAATCCGGATACTGTGCGATCGTTTCTGAACAGCTTTACCAAGAAACACGGGCTGCAAAAAATCCATCCTCATATGTTCCGCCATACATCGGTTAGCCTTCAGCTTCAGGCAGGGATCAGCATTGCGGACGCTGCCAAGCGAGCAGGACACGCCAGACCGGATGTCACCCTGCGGATTTATTCTCATGCGCTGAAAAAGAATGATCTGCACTGCTGCGAGGCTGTGACGAAAGCAATGCCGAAAATGCCAAAGCGTGAAGCGTAGTGACCGGATATGTCAAGTTGCGTGAAGCCTATCTTCCTGTATCTTGAAGTATCGTAAAAGTTGACCGAATGTTGACTAAAGTGATATGCCCATCGCTGAAATCAGCCGAAAACATCGTATTTTCGCAGTGAGGGTTGAAATTTCACGGTTAATATGGTATAAGGCGGCAGTGCCGCCCTCCGTTGATCTAAAGCTATCCGGCGGCAAAAACAAAATAGAAAGAATCTTTCTCTCCGTTTGCTTTTTCCGTTATAATATGGTATAATTGCGGAAAGAGATCATACGCAGGGAGGCATTCTCATGATGCAACACGAAAGCCGCGATTTTGCTGCATTTTCATCCGCCGCAAGAGCTGCCGTCGGAGACACGGTCTATCCGCGCTCGATGGCAGAGGGTTATCAGTCCGGCGATATTTATACGGACAGGAATGCGGTGCTGTTTCACCATTTCTGCGGTTTTGCGTATCTTTCCGGAGATCCGAAGCAGGAATTCCTCGATGAGATCCGGATGCGGTTCTTTGCCGCGCCGCAGAAACGGCGCTTCGTGCTGATCACCGACCGCGAGGATGTGACCGCGTTCTTTGCAGGTCAGCCGGAGATTGCTGCCGAGGAGCGGCGGTATTTCCGCGCGGAGACTGCGCCGGACATTGCCGTGCCGGAGGGCTTCGCGCTCGAACCGCTTACCGCGGATCTGCTGCCGCGGCTCTCCGGCAGGATCATCCCGTCGTTTTCATGGGAGAGCGATGCGCAGTTTTTGCGGTCGGGCTTCGGATTCTGCATCCTGCACGGCACGGAGATCGCTGCCTGTGCATTCAGCGCCGCCGTCACTGCGGATACAGTCGATATCGGTGTCGAGACTGCGGAGACATTCCGCCGCAGAGGACTCGCCGCCTGTGCCGCCGCTGCTGTCATGCGCGAGACGGTCCGGCAGGGGAAAGCACCTGTCTGGGCATGTCATGCGCTGAACATCGGCTCTGCGAAAACCGCGCAGGCACTCGGCTTTCAGCAAACGCATACCTGTACTGTGCTGCACCGGAATTCGTAAAAATTGAAATGAGAAATCAGCAATGCGGAATTGCGGTATCCGTCGGCATAGTGCGAAGCGACGGCTGCCGCTTCCCTGCGAAACCGCATAAAAAAGCACCCTTCCGGCGCATTACCGGACGGGTGCAATTTTATCATATTTCGCGGTTGAGGATATCCCAGAGGCCGGTCTTTTTCAGGTCGGGCTCCTCCCCCTCTGCCATCATGCAGTCCTGTATGCATTCGAGCGAAAGCAGCTCCTCCATGCATTCGGCATCGTCCGCAGGATTGTAGTCGATCATGCGCGCCGAGCGGCTGAGCAGCGCATTCAGATCATCCTTGCCGACGAGATTGGCGCCGTCCGAAAACAGCAGCACCAGCGCCTTTTCCTGCTCTGCGGCAGCCCGAAGCTGCGCAGCGCTGTTCTCCGATTCGAGCCATTGCCTCGAGATCAGAATCAATGCGGTGCGGCACTCCGAAAACCGTGCGGCATCATCCTTTTTCTTCACATTGCAGCCGCGCTCACTCGACCACACGCGCAGACGCTTCCCGTTCAGCTTTGTGATCAGTGCTTCGGCGGTGCTGCGGTCATCCTTCGCAAAGCATACCGCAATAAAATCGGATTTTCCCTGATAGACTTCCATCTTGTATCTCCTTCCGGATCTGGATTTGCGGTGCGCACCGCAGTCTTCGTGATAACTGTGTTTATTATAACATATTCTCACGAAAAGTGCAATGGATACCGGAAAAGAAAATAAACAGTTTCGCAGACTGACCGCATAACGCAGCGTCCGGTTATACTATTTATATATTATATAGGCGGTATGCGCGCAGAAAATCCGGCAGAAAAATCAAAACGGTCCGGGAAGGAACCGAACCGCCTGATTATCAATCATTCACAGCGCCGCTTGCACGGGTCCGCAGCGCTGCTACGTCATATTCAATTTTAATTTGTCTCTATTCCCGCCGCCGCTCCGCTCTATACCGCTGCGGAACCGCTGACGGTGTCTCCTCAGACTGCATTGGTGCCACGTCCTTTCAGGTTCTTATTCGGTTACAAACCTCTTTGACCTGTACATCGGAAACACGTCCTTTTCTTTTGATTTTGGTTCTCAATCCGGATCCTTATCCGAAGCTGTACTTCTGCATCGGAAGCACGTCCTTTCTGTTTTGATTGATCAGTTTCTCCAAAGAACTCAGCCCATTGGTAACGCCTCCTGTCCGGTGATCTGAACTGTTTTTCCTTTGGTTCTGTCTATATTATATCACGGTTCTAT
>JAGKVC010000106.1 GCA_021152595.1 Clostridia bacterium | reverse complement strand
CCGTCAGTCAGCGTGACAGTATCCGGAATCAGAATGGGCAGATGCGTCTTGCTTTCCGGAAACAATGTGACAGCGGCGCGGTTATTCAGCATGCAAAAAGCAAAACCTGCAGCAGCAGGCAGAATTACCGGATTTTCCTTGCCGCCGAACAGCTGTCTGCCGATGATAATTGCAAAAATACAGGACATGATAAGCAATGAGACCGGAATGCTTGCCGGAAGCAGCAGAAGCAGCACCAGTCCGATGAGTCCGGAATCCAGATTTTCAGCCGTAAACGGTTTTTTTCTTATATAGAGACAGATTCGTTCCGTCAGCAATGATGATGCAGCCGCAGCCGCAGCGAGTATCCAGATCCGGATTCCGTAATCATAGGAGGTTGCTGCGAGCAGTGCAAGAATTGCTGTGAATCGGTCAAAGAGTATTCTCTTGGGATCGGGTTTGTGCATATTGCACCTGCCTTTGCTGAACAATCTATAAAGCACACGGCGGTTCAGCCGCGAGAAAGGAATTATCTGCTATGACAATACACCGGCTATCCGCATGCTCTGTCAAGGTACAGCTATCAGCGGAAGAACTGCGCGTATTTCTGCCTGAGGATCCAAAATCACCGGATACGCCGCAAATGCTCCGGATGCTGTCGTTTCTGCTGGCGAAAGCGGAAGCCGTCAGCGGCATAGCGTTCTCTGAAATGCCGGTCACGGTTGAACTGATGACCGCGCAGGACGGCAGCCTTGCGGCATATTTTACAATTCACGAGAAGATATCGCAAGCGCAGAATAATCGTCAGCGAACAATCCGGATTGCTGCGAGATTTACAGAGCCGGAGCTGCTGTATGAATGCTGTGAATTGCTGCAAACAGAACGCGATTCGATTCGGAGCAGTGTGCTGTACCGTCACAAAAATCAATGGATTCTGACGGTTCGGCTGCGTCATGCGCGCGCTGCCGCAATCCGGCATATTCTGCTTGAGTACGGCACTCCGTACCGGCTTTCGGCAATCAATCGGGCAAGACTCTCCGAATACGGCGAATGCGTTGCCTATCAGGATGCAATCAGTCAGATTGCGGATCGAAAGCTGCGGTTATAGAATCGGCGTGTTCAGCGATGCGACTGCTGCCGCCGGATCCGGAGAACCCAGCACGTAGGATCCGGCTACCAGATAATCGGCACCGGCTTTTCGGCACTGCATGCCGGTTTCCGCATTGATGCCGCCGTCTACCTCAATATGAAGCGGAAGCTGTTCTTTACTCAGAAACGCGGAAAGCGCACGGATCTTCGGGAGAATCTCAGGCATGAATTTCTGACCGCCGAGACCGGGATAAACCGTCATCAGCAGAATGAAATCATCCTTTTGCATTCCGGATAGATACGGATATACCGCGGAGACGGGTGTATCCGGTGAAACGGCAATACCGGCAGGAATTCCGCAGGCATGGATGCAGCGCAGCGTCTCTTTCGGATCGGAATCGCTTTCGATATGGAAAGACAGCAGGTCAGCGCCTGCTTTGACGAAGCGTTCAATAAAGCGAAGCGGCTCCGCAATCATCAGGTGAACGTCGATTGGCTGTTTTGTATACGGGCGCAGCGAGGAGAGTACCGGCAGTCCGAATGAAATATTATCTACAAATCTGCCGTCCATTACATCGTAATGCAGCGCATCCGCACCGGATTCTCTGACGGTATCCGCGACCTTCGCAAGATTCAGCAGATCACTGTTCAAAATGGATGCAAGTACCATAGCCTACTCCCCCGTATCCCGAATTTTACATACATTTTATATTATATCGCAATTTCGGAATTTCGTCAAGCATTCCGCCGGATCTGTTGCAGAAAACAGCCTTTTCGTCGGATATTCCAAAAAATGCAGGCAGGACTGGACAATCCTGTCAAAATCATGTATAATATGTTGTCGGGCAAATCATTTATAGATAGTATGCCATGAGCAAGAAAAAATACGCGGAGGAAATATGAATCATTTTGGAAAACATCTGATGCACGGTATTCTCTGGCTGATCGCCTCAGAAATACTGTGTCTGATTCTCGCTGTTTCATTAGCGATTTTACGAGATCATCCTGTGATCCGGCTGATCGGTCTGGTGTTTGGCATTACGGCGCATGTACTCCTGATCGGGAACTGCGCACAAAAAGCTGCGGATGAAGATGCCGCTCTTTACCGGAGATCGGGCAGCCGCAGCAGGCTTCTGAAACCGCTGCTCATCGGGTTGATTCTCATGATACCTGCATATCTTACCTATCTGCTGCTTGCGGCGAATCCGGAAAGTGTCCTGATGCTGAACCTGTTTCCGCTGCTGAATGCGCCGTTCCTTCAGATTTATCGCTATCTGATCGACGGCGCTGAGCCGTTTTCCGCGATTGCGCAAGGCCGCAGAATCCTGATGCTGCTTCCGCCTGTTCTGACTGCAATTTCGTATGTGACGGGATATATTACACGTTATTTTCCTGCGGTCGCCGCTTTTGATGCCAGATCAAACCGGACATAATAGCGCTGATGATGCACATCCTATTGCTTGCAGGTACTCCCTGCAACAGAAAGGATGATTGCATGAAGAAATTGTTATCAGCAGTTCTTGCGCTGACTGCATTCCTCTCGGTGCCGCAGATTCATACGGCGGCAATCGGATACGGTCAGGGCACAGAACGCGATTCGATGAACCGTCCGACGGGTGCTGTCGCTTTTCAGGATGAATTTTCACAATCCGGTGCCTATGCGCTGACATCTGAGCCTGACAGAATCATTTTGACATTCGATCAGGGATATGAAAACGGCTATACTGCAAAGATTCTTGACACGCTGAAGGAGAAACAGGTATCTGCGATCTTCTTCCTGACCGGTGATTATGCAAAGCGTGAGCCGGAGCTTGTTCAGCGGATGATTGACGAGGGACATATGCTCGGCAATCACGGTATGACGCATGCTGCGCTGCCGGAACTCAGTGATGATGAAATCGAAACGGAAATCATGTCTCTGCATGCCTATGTCCTGGAACACTTTGGATACGAGATGCAGTATTTCCGGCCGCCCTGCGGTGAATATGATGCGCGCGCACTGGCGAAGGTGCAGTCGCTCGGATACAAAACGCTGTTCTGGAGCGCTGCCTATGTGGATTGGAATACCGATGCACAGCCTGATCCCGATGCTGCAATCAAACAGCTTTCACAGGCGGCACACGGCGGCGCAGTCTATCTGCTGCATTCTGTTTCCGCGACAAACGCGCAGATTCTCGGCAGCCTGATTGATGCATTCCGTGCGGACGGCTATACCGTATAACAAAAGAACTGCTGTATCATGCGATTGCACGGTACAGCAGTTTTTCTTATAATCCGTTGCGGATAAAAATTGCAGCTGCGATCAATGCAAATGCTGCAATCACAGATACAGCGGAACCGACCGCGATGATGAAGAGGCTGTGCCGGTCATAGGCTGTATGTTTTTTCGAATTTCGGGAAATCAGCAGTGAATAGGCTTGTTTCTCGTGATAGATGCGCTTTCTGCCGAAGGATTCTGCCGGAAACAGACAGTTGTATTCCTGTCCTTCATAGGAATAAACGGCGTGATCCCAGCGGTCGGTATCATCAATGCGAAGGAAAACGCCCTTGACGCGCCTGCGGAATAATAGCGAGATATCTGTAATCACAAAGAACAGAATAAACAGGAGCAATGCAATCGCAATCAGCCCGAGAATGACAGAGGCGAATACTACGAAAATCGTTTCAAGCGGAATGCCGAAGAACAGAAGCAATGCTATGATAATTGCGATCGTAAAGACAATTTCCAGCATCGGATCATCCCCCTGTCAGAATGTATCGCTCTCTTCCGGCAGATACGGCGTCACGCGGAGGATTTCAAACGCCTGTGCCTGCTGCCACATCTGCGGATTGATCTGGATCTCAAAGCCTTCTCCGGGCGCTGTCTGGATTTGCTTCGGATCGAGCTTCGGTATTCCGAAACATGCAATCGCATTTGCAATCACACCGCCGTGCGTCACAATCGCTACATGCGAAAAATCCTCCTGCATCATTTCAAGGAGAATCTTGTGGAAGCCCTGAAATGTCCGGATGCAAAGCTCCGAAACGCTTTCTCCCTCAGGCGGTTTTGCATCCATCCCGCCGCGGATCCATGTGAGGTACTCTTCGTTTTTCATCAGCTCATCGGCTGTTTTTCCTTCAAATTTTCCGAAGTGCAGCTCGCGGAAATCCTCTGCAACAACGATCTCACGATCCGGAAACAGAATCTCTGCGCTCTCCGTACAGCGCTGCAAGGGACTGGTGTAGACACGCTGCACCTTCGGATAAACGTAACGGTCGGTTTTATCAATCAGCTCAGATCTGCCGCGGTCATTCAGCGGAAAATCGGTTGTGCCGATATACTGACCGCGGTCATTCGCATCGGTTCTGCCGTGCCGGAACAGGGAAATGTGATAATTTTTCATAAATATGATCCTTTCGATTGGAATTTGCAGGATTATCGGCGGATTTCACAAAAATGAGAGTCCATTTTTGTGAGGTATTTTTTGCCGTTAGGTCTTTACAAATTATACTATTTGTTATATAATTGTAACGTATGAAGGACTGTATTTCGTCCGAATGATTTGAAGGGAGTATGAAAACCATGAATGACGATTTTCCGCGTATCATTACGCTCCAGCGAAAGGAACGTAAAATCAGCCAGAAAAAGGCTGCCACAGATCTCGGCATTTCACAGGCGCTGCTCTCCCACTATGAGAAGGGCATCCGGGAATGCGGTCTTGATTTCCTTGTCCGTATCGCAGATTATTACAATGTATCCTGCGATTATCTTCTCGGCAGAACGCCGGAGCCGGGCGGAAAAACCCTGACGCTTGAGGAAATTCCGGATGACGACGGCAACAACGAAATGCCCTCCAATGAGGCGATCCGCTTTTACCGCAAGATCATTAACAATTCGATCAGCCTGCTGTTCTCGTTTTCACAGCGCGCCAATTCCGTCACGCTGATCCGTGAGGTTTCTTCGTATCTCATGCTTTCGGTCTATAAGCTGTTTCGCATCATTTACAATGCCTGTCCGCATAATGACCAGAAGCTGTTCCGTGTACCGAAGGTCGTTGCGAATGACAGCGCGAACGCGATCATTTCGCTGAACGAATCGAATATCAAAGCAGCTTCCAGCGGAATCGCACTGGGTACGAACGATGCGGTCGAGGATGCCGAAACGCTGTATGTCACGACGGCAACGCTCTCGAAGGATTTTTCGGAATATGCATCCTCCCTGCTGAATCTGATCCAGATCAGCGAGGACAGTATCGCACGAACCAGAGATACGCTCCAGACACAGCACAGACCGTAACATTTCTTTATTATAGCACATTCTCCGGAAAAGTGCAATGGGAGCATTGAAAAAATCTCTGCTTCACAAGTGATAGAAATATTAAAATAGATATCCGCAAGGAAAATAGAACCAAGGAAAGGGCAGAATCTATGAAACGCTTGAACGGCATCCGCCTGCCGATGAAAAGACGCGCACAGGAAAAACAAATCACCGCTTTGCCGCTGCCGAAGCTCGTGCGGATTCCGATGCTGATGCATATGGGAGATGCCTGCGAGCCGACAGTCAAGCCGGATGAATACGTCTATGTCGGTCAGGAGATCGGAAGACCGGTCTCGGATGCGGCGGTTCCGGTTCATGCGAGTGTTTCCGGTACGGTATCTGTTATTTCGGAATACCAGATGCCGGACGGAGCGACAGTCCCCTGCGTGGAAATTGTACCGGACGGTCAGCAGGTCATTCATCCGGATTGTCAGCCGCCGAAAATCGAGAAAAAACAGGATTTGATTGATGCTGCCAGAAAATCCGGATGTGTCGGGCTTGGCGGATCCGGCGATCTGACATTTCAGAAGCTCAGCCGTGCTGAGAAAATCTCTGTGCTGGTTCTGAACGGCGCTGAGTGCGAGACCTGTCTTGCTTCTGATCTTCGCATGATGCTCGAGAATCCGGATCAGATTCTCGGCGGTGCGGCACTGCTTCAGAAGGTGCTGAAGATCAAGGATGTACGAATCGGTGTACAGTCGAATCAGCCTGCTGCAATCCGCGCGCTGACAGATGCGGCGGAATCCGCAAAAGGAATCACAGTCTGTCCCCTGCCGCCTGTCTATCCGCAGGGCGAAAAGCGCGTGCTTGTTTACCATACAACCGGAATTGTTGTGCCGGAAGACAAAGAGCCTGAGGAGATCGGCGTTCTCGTGCTGAATGTCAGTACATGCGCGTTTTTATATCAATATGCGCAGACCGGTATTCCGCTTGTTGAGCGCGTTGTCACAGTAGACGGCAATGCTGTTCCGAAAGCGTGCAATCTGCTTGTGCCGATCGGGACGCCGGTGATCGACCTGCTGCTTTATGCATCCTGTGAACTCGATCTCGTCAAACAGATCTGGTGCGGCGGCGCGATGATGGGCGTGAGTTATCCCACATTTCGTGCTTCCGTGACTAAACCGCAGAATGGCATCATTGCCCTGAAAAATCCGAAGAAAGAGCGGACGGTCGGGGATTGCATCCGCTGCGGAAAATGCATGCGTGCCTGTCCGATGAATCTTATTCCGGCAGAGCTTGACCGTGCATATGAGGATCGGGATGTCCGAATGCTGACAGATCTGCACGCCGGAATCTGCATGAACTGCGGATGCTGTACGTATGTATGTCCGGCGAATCGCCCGCTTGCTGAGCATATTCAGCGTGCGAAGACGCTGCTCTCGAATACCTGAAAGGAGAATTGATTTGAATAAGTTATCTGTTGAATCAACTCCGCATATTCGCAGCAGGTCTTCGGTTTCAGGGATGATGCTTTGCGCAATCGCGGCACTTCTGCCTGCTGTGATTGCAGGCGTTCTTTATTACGGCAAAAATGCTGCTTTGATTCTGCTGACAACGGTCGGCAGTGCCTTTTTATTTGAGTTGATCGGAAGCCTGATCATTCGGCGAAAACAGTCTGTGCATGATCTGAGTGCTGTTGTGACCGGATTGATTCTTGGAATGCTCCTGCCGCCTGATCTTGCTCTTTGGAAAGCAGCACTCGGCAGCTTTATTGCGATCATTCTGGTCAAGCAGATGTTCGGCGGAATCGGAAGAAATTTTGCGAATCCTGCTGCTGTTGCGTGGATTGCGATGCGCTTGATATTTGCAAAGGATATGACGACATGGCGCGTTCCGGATACCGGTGCGATTACCCGTGTTACGCCGCTTGTCTCCGGCGGAACCGGCTACTGGGATCTCCTGCTCGGCAATTATGCAAGTTATATCGGGACAGGCTGCGCAGCGGCGCTTCTGCTTGGAATGATTTTTCTGTGCTTTTCGGGCATCATATCCCCTGCTGCACCTGTTGCGTTTCTTGGTTCATTTGCGCTCCTGACATGGATCGGCGGCTATGACGTTCTTTCACAGCTTTTGACGGGCAGTCTGGTACTTGCGGCTTGCTTTATGGCGTGCGATTATACAACAACACCGTTTACTGTTTCGGGAAAGCTGTTGTTCGGCTTGGGATGCGGCATTCTGACGTTTTTGATCCGTCACTACGGCGGATTTGCGGAAGGCGCGGTTTTTGCAGTCGTTCTGATGAATCTGCTGACTCCTGCGATCAACCGCATAACCAGAAAGCATCCGTTTGGTGCTGTTGAACACAAGAAGGAACGGAAGAAAAAGAAGCCGGAAGTTGAATCAGTCTCAGTATAAATATTACAATCCGATTACAAATCTGCTAATTTGCAATTTAGAACTTGACAAAATTGCAAATTAGTATTATACTATGTTCATAACACTTGATGCCGTTTGACATGGAGGTAATGTTATGAAGACGATTTCTTTCAATCTGCCGGATGAACTTGCAAATAAATTTGAGCTTGCGATGCAGCTCACAGGTGCAAATCTCGATGCTGTTGGCGAGGAGTTTGTCCGCGGCTATCTTGCAAGGGCACTTCAGTCTGCTGCCGATGAATTCCGTGTTCCGGAAGCACCGAAGCCGAATCCGACCGCTGCACAGCCGCAGCAGCCGACACCTGTTCAGAATGTACAGCCGCAGACGCCTCCCCCGACGCGTGCGGACAGTGCTGCACAGGCACAGCAGAATCAGAATGCACAGGGCCGTCAGCGTACAACACGCATGGAATGGCCGGAATGGGGCAAGGCGATCGGCAGAATCCCGCGCTGGGCAAGAAATCCGCAGCAGAATAATCATAAGATTCTGCGCGCTTTCTTTGAACTGAAGCAGGAATTTGGCAACGTGACGCTTGAGGCGCTCCGCCGCCGCTGCTCGGATCCGACCGGTCACCCGAATACCTATGTGCCGCATTTTGATAACAACTATTCGCAGATGAAGTTTGACAACGGCAATTCGCACGGCAAGGTTTTTGAGGAGCATGACGGCTATATCACGATCTGGGACCGGATCAGCGACACGCTGCAAAAATATCGTGACTTTTTTGAATAAGATTGACATCAGGAAGCGGAGTATCTCTTCGCTTCCTTGTGTTGTATGGAGTGTTACCATATGAATAAAACCCTGATCGTTCTGGCAGGCTGTGCGCTGCTTCTCCCCTGCTGCGGCTGCACTTCTGATGTTTCTCCTGAGTCAGATGCTGACAATCCGCAGACGACTGTGACAAGTTCAACTGCTGCGACGGAATCGGAAACCACCGTTTCGACCTCTGATACGCCAAGCACTGATATCGTCACAAATCTCGATTCGCAGCCGGATGTGACAGAAGCTGTTACAATGTTTCAGGGCGGAATTGGCGATGAGCAGACCGCCGAAACGCCGAAGCCGGAGTTCTTTGTCTACCGGTTTCAGCCGGACGGATTTGCTGTGAGACTTGCAGGCGGAACCTATCAGACTGTTTCCTGCGATCTTTCCGCTGCGTTTGACCACCGGATTGACGAGGAGTATTATCTTGACGATTTCGATCATGACGGTGATTTTGATCTTTATATCCCTGCTTCCTATGACGATGGTGCACATGTGCTTTCCTATTATCTGTTCTGCTGGAATGTCGATGAGGAGAAATTCCTGTCGGATCCGCAAATCGTACAGGCGGAAAGCTGATCTCCTGAAAGGATGAAATCATGAATAAATATCTCAGATACGCTGCAATCGCACTGAGTGCTATGCTTCTGACCGGATGTGCTTCTGCCTCCTCCAATCCAGACGAATCTTCTGCGGAGTCCGCTGCGATCCCCGAGGAAAAAAGCCTTGTGACACTCGGTGATTCTATTTCTTTCGGATACGGTCTGGAAGATCCCTCGACTGAACGCTATTCCGCGCTCCTGAAAGAAAAACTGGACAGCCGCGATGATATTGTCTGGAATGACTACAACTACGCAGTTTCCGGTGACAAAAGCGGTGACCTGATTCGCAAGCTGAACAACGGCAGAGCGCTGCATGCGCCGTCTGCGGATACAATCATTCTTTATATCGGTGCAAACAATCTGCTCGGCGCTTATTCAGACTATTTCATGGAAGTCGCTGAGGAAAACGGCGTTGATATCGAAGATTTTACGTCGATTACAGACGAGGATATTGAGGAGCTGCAATCGAAAATCGAAACTGAAATGCAGGATCCCGAGAAAGTCATGCAGGAAGTACAAAGCCGGATTGACTCTAATCTGGTTCAGCTTGAAACAGATCTTGAGACAATTTATCAGTGGATTCGGGAACGGAATCCGGAGGCGGATGTATACGTGCTGAATATCTATAATCCGTATACAGAGGGCATTGAATCTGAGATGATGCCGACAGATGTCGATTTTGCCGAATATGCGCAGTCTCAGATTGACCGCGCGAATGCAATTATATCTGATCTGACCGAAAAGCATTCAGAGCTGATCGCGGTCGATATTGCATCTGCTTTTGCTGCCTGTGATCCGATTCCTGTGATCGGAGATGCGAATGCAGAAGAAGCGAACGGGGATGAATTCGAGATGTATGATCCGCACCCGAACGCCGAAGGTCAGCGCATCATTGCTGAGGCTGTCTGGGCGGAAATGGAATCGAGAACATGAAGCATCCCTATTACACGATGAATCAGTATATGCATGATCATTACGGGCAGAAGATCCGTAAGATCTGCATTGACGGCGGATTCACCTGCCCGAACCGCGACGGCACATGCGGAACGGGCGGCTGCACATTCTGCGGCGAACGCGGTGCCGGCGAACAGCTTGATGCATCCAAAACAATCCGTCAGCAGGCGGAAGTTGTTTTGAACAAAGCCGCGCCGGATTCTGCGTGGATTCTGTATTTTCAGAACTTCACTAACACGTATGCTCCGGTTGATGAGCTGCGCCGACGCTATGATGAAGCACTGATTGACGACCGCATCAGGGTTCTGGATATTGGCACAAGACCGGACTGTATCACCCCTGAGGTAGCTGATCTGCTTGCAGAATATGCAAAGCGCTATGAGGTCTGGACGGAGCTTGGTCTGCAAACTGCAAATGACCGGACTGCCGCCGCGATCAACCGCGGTTATGATTTGAAATGCTTTGAACATGCTGTTTCTATACTGAAAGAACGCGGACTCCCTGTGATCGTGCATATCATACTCGGGCTGCCGGGGGAAACAATAGAGGATATCCGGCATACGGTTTCGGTGCTGAATCGCTGCCGGATCGACGGCATCAAGATTCACAGCCTGTTTATCATGAAGGATACGCAGCTTGCACAGCAGTATTTGCGCGGAGAATTCACGCCGATCTCCATGCAGACTTATATTGACTGGGCAATCGAGGTGCTGACGCATATATCTCCGGAAACGGTTGTTCACAGGATTACCGGAAACTGTCTGCGTGACCGTCTGCTGGCACCGGACTGGATCATGCAGCGCGATCTGATGATCGTTTCGATTGACCGGATTATGATGCAGAACGGCTGGACGCAGGGCTGCTTCTATCAGCCGCCGGATGTTCCACGCGGAACGGGGAACGATGAATAATACTGCCGAAAGGACGTATATACATGGATTTTTCAAATAAAAAGGCGATTATTTTTGATCTGGACGGTACCTTGCTGGATACACTGATTGATCTTAGGGACAGTGTCAATGCCGCGCTCTCTCAAAACGGTTTTCCGGAGCGCACAACGGCTGAGGTTCGTCAGTTTGTCGGAAACGGGCTCGGAAAACTGGTCGAACGCGCGATTCCGGACGGAAAAGCAAATCCGCTCTGCGAACAGGTATTAGCTGATACGCGAAAAATCTATGCGAAAAAGTCCAATGATTCGACAAAGCCTTATGACGGTATTCCGGCACTGCTGCATGCGCTGCTGGCAAAGGGCTATCAGCTTGCTGTGGTGTCAAATAAGCCTGACGCACAGGTGAAAAGTCTCTGCAAGATCTATTTTCCGGAAATTCCGGTTGCTGTCGGACAAAGAGAGGGATTTCGCCTGAAACCGGCGCCGGATTCTGTGCAGGAAACGATCCGTCTGCTTGCATGTTCATCAGAGGATGTTGTTTATGTCGGTGATTCTGAAGTCGATGTTCAGACGGCACGAAATGCCGGAATTCCTTGTATCAGCGTGCTTTGGGGATTCCGCAGCAAACAGCAGCTCATAGATGCAGGTGCGGATTGTTTTGCTGAAACTCCGGCAGAAATGCTCCACTTGTTTTAACAGTTTTTTGTATATACAGATGAAACAGCCGCAGATTCATTGACTTTCTGCGGCTGTTTTGGTATAATTAAAGATATTTATAGTTATAACTGGAATTATCGATGATTTTAGGGGAAATGGAGGAATCAGC
>JAGKVC010000105.1 GCA_021152595.1 Clostridia bacterium | reverse complement strand
ATCTGCGGCGGCGCGGTGTTCGGCGCGGGCATCATCGTGGACGGCATCGAGAATATGGAAGTGAAGCTGGCACGCTGCTGTTCGCCGCTTCAGGGTGAGAAGATTGTCGGCTTTACGACAGTGGGACACGGCATCACGATCCACAAGCAGCAGTGCCGGAAGTATCAGGAGGCACTGGCAAAGAACGATCCGGAGGAGATGCAGCGCTGGGTTTCGGCAGCATGGGCATCGAATCTGCCTGCTGCGGAGATGAAGGCGAATATTGAGATTCTCTGTGTCAACAGTATGAATCTGCTGAATGATGTATCGCAGGTGATCGGCGAGGCGCATCTGCCGGTATCGAATTTCAACCTGCACATGAAAAAGGACGGAAATGCGATGATTCACGCAACGGTCTCGGTCAGCTCTGCGGAGCAGCTTGATACGCTTCTGAACCGTCTGCGCACCGTCCGCGACGTCATTTCCGCCGACAGAGCAGCGTATTAAGGTGTCTCCGACGGATTGGTAATGGGGGCTGCTCGCCCCCAAACCCCTCGCTGGGGATATTATCCCCAGACCCCATTTTTATGCGTGATAATAGAAAAACGCCGCCGGATATCGAACACGCCGCCGGAGCACAACATATCGAAAGTTTTGATCAAACTTTTTTAAAAGTTTGCGATGAGTCCAGAGGCGAGGAGCCTCTGGTCGCCGTCCGCAGACGGCGAAACTCCCCTAGCATATCAAGAGCTCGGGGGCTTGGGCGACTGCGATAGAGGCGCCCATTCCAAATAGCATCCGCGCAGCGGATACATCTTTTCAAATGTGATTATTATAGATGTATCTCCGATGGATCTATCATGAGGGCGCTGCCCTCAAACTCCCGCCAGAGGGATACTATCCCTCTGGACTCTCATTTTTGAATGGAGACATCATGAAATTCGGATCGCTTTTTGTTACAGACCGATGCGGGCAGAAGATTGAGCTGCGGAGTGCGGCGCTTTCCGATTCTGATGCCCTGATTGCTTTTTTGAAAACAACATCCGGCGAAACGCCCTATCTCATCCGTGAACCGGACGAGGTTCAGGTCACGCCGGAGCAGGAGCGCGCATTCCTGCAAAATAAAATTGATGCGGAGAGAGATCTTCTGCTCCTTGCCTTTGCCGACGGGAAGCACATCGGCAACTGTTCGCTGATGAGCATGGGCGATTACCGCCGCTATGCGCACCGGTGTACGGTTGCGATTGCGCTGTATCAGGCATACTGCGGCAGGGGCATCGGGCGGCTGATGCTGGAAACCGTCCTGCAAGCTGCGAAAGAGATCGGCTATGAGCAGGCGGAGCTGGAGGTCATGGCAGGAAATACGGGTGCAGTCGCGCTCTATGAAAAGCTCGGTTTCCGCAGATACGGCACATTTCCGCGGAATGCAAAATATGCAGACGGCAGCTATGATTCCGCATACTGGATGATGAAAGAATTGTAAACCGCCGTCTTTACAGGAGAAAAATTATGCTGAAGATTCAAAAACTGCCCGTCGGAGAGCTGGAGGCAAACTGCTTTCTGGTTTCCGACGAGGAAAACAATGCTGTGATCATTGATCCGGGCGCAGAGCCGGATTATATTCTCTCGGAGATCGAATCGCTGGGGATCAAGCCGCTTGCGATTCTGCTGACGCATGCGCATTTCGATCATTTCGGCGCGGCAGCGGAGGTGATCGAGAAATATCAGATTCCGCTCTATGTCCATACGCTTGACCGCCCGATGGTGACCTCTGCGGAATATTCGCTTGCGGTGCAGCTCGGATTCGGCGCGATGTACCGCCGACCGGATGAGAACTTCATCCGTACATTTGAGGATAACGAAACGCTGAAATTCTCGGAGGAACTGGAATTTCTCGTGATTCATACTCCGGGGCACTCACCGGGCAGCTCGTGCTTCCGGCACGGGGAGATTCTCTTTTCCGGTGATACGCTGTTCCGCGACGGTGTCGGCAGAGTGGATTTTCAGGGCGGCAATATTCATGATATGCGCAAATCGCTCGCACGCCTCGGCGCATTGGAGGGCGACTGCAAGGTTTACACCGGACATTACGCGGAAACAACGCTCGAGCATGAGCGCAGATGCGGTCCGTATCTGATCCCGAGAAAGCTGTGAGTACGGTCACATTGCAGCGCGCAGATGTACAGGATGCGGAACAGATTTTGCAGATGCAGAAGGCATCCTTTGCACCGCTGCTCGAACGCTATCAGGATTATGATCTGAATCCGGCGAATGAAACGGCTGACCGCGTCAGAGCGCGGCTGATGCAGCCGGAAACATACTATTATTATATAATAGTGAACGGCGAGGCTGTCGGCGCGATCCGCATTGTCGATGCAAAGGACGGCAGCCGCAAGCGCATATCGCCGCTGTCCGTTCTGCCGCAGCATCAGAACCGCGGCTATGCGCAGGCAGCGATGCGCGAGGCAGAGTGTCTGCACGGCGCGGAAAACTGGGAGCTGTCCACGATCATGCAGGAGCAGGGCAACTGTCATCTGTATGAGAAAATGGGCTATCACCGCACCGGCGCGCCGCAGATTGTCAGCGAACGCATGACACTTGTGCAGTACGAAAAAGACTGACGCTTCAGCGAAGAATAGATTTGAAAGAACGGAGGGCGGACAGCCTTGGTCATTCACACATACGGACACAGCCGCACCTATGAAATGGAGGCGCTGCTCAAGCTGTTCCGTCCGGCGGAGAAATTCGCATTTTCGACGGAGCCGCAGCCGCCTTTTGCGGATGAGTATTTTTCTGCGATGCTGCTGCCTGCGGAGGACGGTCAGCGCCTTTCGTGCACGGTAAAGATCGGCGGAGAAACGCGCAGCAGCGAGAAAAATCTGCCGCCCGATATCCCGAACAATATTCTTGACCGTGAAATCTCCGGTCTGCTTTATCCGATGCTCTGCGATCTGACGGGGCTGCGTCCAGCGTGGGGCATGCTGACGGGCATCCGGCCGGTGAATCTGCTGCGGAAGTTTGCGGAGCGCACCGGCAGCATCGAACAGGCAAAGGACGACTTCCGGAATATCTGGCATGTGACGGAGGAAAAGACGCAGCTTGCCGCGAAGATTCTCGCGGTACAGCAGCCGATCCTCAGTGCCGCGCCGAAGGGCAGTGTCGCGGTTTATGTTTCGATCCCGTTCTGCCCGACGCGCTGCAAATACTGTTCATTCGTCAGCAACTCTGTCTCACAGATGGGCAGGCTTGTCGATGATTATTACGCCTGTCTCGCAAAGGAAATCGACCTTGTCGGCAATATTGTTCAGGATTACGGTCTGACCGTTGACAGCATCTATATCGGCGGCGGCACCCCGACCGCGATCGACCTGTATCAGCCGCTTGATTGGCTGCACAGGAACTTCGTGAACGGTCAGCCGCTCCGTGAGTTCACGATCGAAGCAGGCAGACCGGACACGATCACGCGGGTGCGGAGGAGGTTGCGGAAATGGTCGATTATGCGCAGAAAACGCTGACCGCCGCAGGCTACCGCCCGTATTATCTCTACCGGCAGAAGAACATGGCGGCGAATCTGGAAAATGTCGGCTATGCAAAGCCGGGATTCGAGAGCGCGTATAATGTGATGATGATGGACGATTCGCAGACGATTCTCGGCATCGGAGCAGGGGCATCGACGAAGGTGCTCGGCGGCAGACGCGGCATCGAGCGCCTGACCGAATGCAAATATCCCTATGACTATCTTGCGCGGTTCGATGCGCTCATGGAAGAAAAAGAAAAGCAGCTCCGTGGACTGCTGGGGTGAATGATAATCAAAGGAGTGAGAGTATTATGGCATTGCTAAGAAAAGGGGTAAGTCATTCTGGATTGAATAAATACCGGGTTGTCACCGGTCAAACTTGGGATGAGATTGCTCAAAAAGAGAAGGCAATTAGATTACAATGGGATATTGAATGGAAAAGTAAGTGTAATCAAACATCTGCCAAAGAAAAGACAAGACAGGCGGAACAAATACAGGCGGCATTGGATCATATACTGCTTGATTCTTTGCGCGCTCCTTTGTTTAATTTTGATGTATTGAAGGATAACACGCCTTTTCCGGATTATCAACCGACGCCTCCGATTCAGAAGGCATTACCGCGAGAGCCAATGCGGACTGAAGCAGAATTTAATCCGCAGCCGAGTTTTATAGAAAAAATATCCAGAACAAAGAAAGCTGCATTTGAAGCGGAAAATCAACGCCGCTTTGATGAAGCACATCAAAGATGGGAATCAGAGGTTAAATCTATACAAACTTCTAATCAAAATAGAATGGCAGAATTTGAACTGAAATATAAAGAATGGAGTGATAAAAAGGCTGCCTACGAAGCCGAACAGATAAATAATAATAAAGAGATCGATTCGTTTGCGGATGCAGTAAAAAGTGGAAGAAAAGATGCGATTGAGGACTATATTCCGTTACTATTAGGTACTTTGCGCTATCCTTTTGAATTTGAAAGGGAAGTGGTCACGGAATATTTGCCGGAAAGCAAACTTCTGATTGTTGAGACGGTGCTTCCCAAAATGGAGTCTATTCCAAACGTAAAATCAGAAACATTTGTAAAGTCCAAAAATGAATGGAAAACAACATTGTATTCCGAATCGTATATGAAGAAGAAATACGATAGTGTTATTTATCAGATTGTGCTGCAAATATTGCATACTTGTTTCCGTGATCAACACATCGCTTCGTTCATTGATGCGATTGCAGTTAACGGAAAGTTGAAAACAGTAGATAAGGCAACGGGACAACATATAGAGCCTTGTATTCTGTCGCTGACAACGACGCAAAAAGATTTCATGGCATTGAATCTCTCTGCGATTGATCCGAAAGCATGGTTCAAAAGTGCAAAGGGCGTTTCGGCTGCTTCACTTGCAAATATAGCTCCAGTTGCTCCTTTGATTACAATTTCTAAAGAGGACAAGCGCTTTATTGAAGCATACGAAGTTGCAGATACATTGGATGAGAGTTCAAATCTTGCCGCTATGGATTGGCAAGATTTTGAAAATCTGGTTCGGGAACTGTTTGAGAAAGAATTTAGTGTGAATGGCGGAGAGGTCAAGATTACGCAGGCAAGCCGTGACGGTGGAGTAGATGCGGTCGCCTTCGATCCGGATCCGATTCGCGGCGGTAAAATCGTCATTCAAGCAAAACGTTACACAAATGTGGTTGGTGTTTCTGCGGTTCGAGATCTTTATGGTACATTATTGAATGAAGGCGCAACAAAAGGCATTCTTGTGACAACTTCGAGCTACGGCAATGATGCATATAAATTTGCAAATGGAAAACCAATAACTTTGCTTAATGGCGGAGAGTTGTTGTATTTGCTTGAAAAACACGGTTATCATGCAAAAATAGATATTAAGGAAGCAAAGGAACTGTTAAAACCATGACCACATACATCGACATCGGGCTGAATCTGTTTTGCAGGCAGTTCAGGGAGCCGGACCGCGTGATCTCGGATGCGGCGGCGGAGGGCGTTGCCTGCATCCTGACCGGCTCGGATATGAAAGAAAACGAATCGGTGCAGCGTTATGTGCAGTCGCATGACTGCTGGGGCACCTGCGGCATTCATCCGCACAGCGCCGACCGTGCGCGTCCGGAGGATTTTGTTCGCATCCGCGAGATCGTGACGCAGAATCCGAAGATCGTTGCGGTGGGGGAGTGCGGTCTCGATTATGACCGCATGTTCTCAACGCGCGAGAATCAGCTCCGCTGCTTTGACCGGCATATCCGGCTTGCAGAGGAGCTCGGAAAGCCGCTTTTTCTGCATGAGCGCGAGGCGGCAAAGGATTTCATCGCGCGGATGAAGCAGCATCCGGAGCAGTGCAGCCGCTCGGTGGTGCATTGCTTCACCGGCGATGCGCAGACGCTCAGAGCCTATCTGGACATGGGCTTTTACATCGGCATCACGGGCTGGATCTGCGACGACCGCCGCGGAAAGGAACTGCGCGAGGCGGTCCGGATGATCCCCCTTGACCGCATCATGATCGAGACCGACGCGCCCTACCTGATCCCGAAAAATGTCAAAGGACTGGGCAGCGTCAATGTGCCGCAGAATATCCGGTATGTTGCGGCGGAGCTTGCAAAGCATATGCATGTTGACGAATTGGAGCTGAAAGAACACGCGCTGGAAAACACGCGCCGCTTCTTCGGACTGGAATGATCCGGAAAAAGGCGGACAGGCAGGATTTTCTTTTTGAAAAAACATTGCACTTTCCGAAAGAATGTGCTATAATAGAAACATATATTCCATAATAGAATAAAGGTGGAGATAAAAATGAGCAGGCAACCGAAAACAGCAATCCGCAGACCGCTGAACGAACGCCGTGAGCCGTATCTGCGCGTCTTTCTGCTGAGCTTTGTCATGATGATGCTCCTCGTTGTGCCGGTGATGATCTATACCGGCGGCTATTTTGTGTATTACGGGGATTTCAATTCACAGCAGCTCCCGTTTTATTATCTGGCGCATGATGCCGTGCAGAACGGAAACTTCGGATGGGACTGGCGGACGGATCTCGGTGCGAATTTCGTCGGATCCTATTCATTCTATCTGCTCGGAAGCCCGTTTTTCTGGCTGACGGTGCCGTTTCCGCAGGAATGGGTGCTGTATCTGATTCCGTTCCTGCTGGCGCTGAAACATGCGGTCGCCGCGCTGACAGCCTACGCCTATATCCGGCGCTTTGTCCGCAGCAGACAGGCATCCATGATCGGCGCACTGCTTTATGCGTTTTCGGGATTCCAGCTTTATAATGTATTCTTCAATCATTTTCAGGATGTCACCGCGTTCTTTCCGCTGCTGCTGCTTGCAATGGAGCAGCGCGTCAATGAGAACCGCCGCGGCGTCTTCGGGCTGACGGTTGCTCTGCTCGGTCTGATCAATTATTATTTCTTCTCGTGCGAAGTCGTGTTTACGGTGATTTATTTCATCATCCGCTGCACGAGCAAGGATTTCCACGCCGATGTCCGCAAGTTCTTCGGGATTGCGGTCGAGGCGGTTTTCGGCACGATGATTGCCTGCGTGCTGCTGCTGCCTGCGGCGCTTGCGGTGCTGGATAATTACCGTGTCCACAAGCATCTGGTCGGCATGGATATGGTCGCATATACCGACCGCACGCGCGTCCTGCGCATCATCCAGAGCTTCTTCATGATTCCGGATGTACCTGCAAGACCGAATCTGTTCCGCTCCGATTACGGCAAGTGGTCGTCGATTGCAGGTTATCTGCCGATGTTCTCGATGGCAGGCGTGATCTCCTTTATGGCGCAGAAGCGCAAGCACTGGGCGACAAAGATTGTTGCAGTCTGCATGGTCTGCGCAGTGATCCCGATTCTGAATTCGATGTTCTACACCTTCAACAGCTCCTATTACGCACGCTGGTTCTATATGCCGGTGCTGATTATGGCGCTGATGACGGCATATGCACTGGATAATCCGCAGATCCGCTGGAAGGGCGGCATTATCACCTGCTTTATCGTCAATGTGGGCTTCATTCTGATCTCGTTCCTGCCGCGCAAGGAGGATGATCAGGTCAAGTGGTTTGATTTCGCCGCATATCCGCTGTATTTCTGGGTAACGGCTGCGCTGACACTGCTGATGCTCTACTTTGTGATTCTGATTGCGATGTCGCGCGGCAGAAGCAGAAAGGTCTATACGCTTGCGGTCTGGTCCACGGTGTTCTCCTGCCTCTGCACGGGCTTCTGCATGCTGTATTTCGGCATCGGGCTCGGCGCAGATCCGACAACCTATCTCAATTCCTCGTACCGCGCAAAGGATGAGATCTCCCTCGAAATGCCGCAGGGACAGTTCGCGCGCATTGACATCTCGAAGGATCACGACAATTTCCCGATGTTCTGGGGTTATTCCAATATGCGCTGCTTCCACAGCATCGTGCCGCCCTCTGTGATGGATTTCTATGATGCGGTCGGCATACAGCGCGATGTTGCATCGCGTGCGGAGACAACGGATTTCCCGCTGCGCGAGCTGTTCAGCGTCAAATATTATGTGGAGAAGATTTCCGGCAGTGATGCCGATCAGCAGCATGATACTGTCGAGAATATGCCGATGTTCAAGTACAAGGAGGATCAATCCTGCTACCGCATCTATGAGAATGAAGCATATATCCCGATGGGCATTGCATATGACACCTATATTGACGAAGCAGAATTTGACAAGATGACGAATATTGCGAAGGAAAAGACAATGGTCAAGGCGCTGGTGCTGAATGAAGAACAGCGCGATGAATACGGCGCGATCCTCGATCCGATCACCGGCGAGGAGAAATATGCGATGTCCGATGAGGAATTCATCGAATACTGCAAGGAGCGCGCGGCGGAGACCTGCGAATCCTTCCGCTATGATTCAAAGGGCTTCGATGCCGTGATTCATCTGGAGAAGCCGGAAATGGTGTTCTTCAGCGTGCCGTATGAAAAGGGCTGGACTGCCAAGGTCAACGGCAGAGAGGTACCGGTTGAGCGCGTCAATGTCGGCTTTATGGCGGTTCGCTGTGAAACCGGCGAGAACAGCATCACATTCACCTATGAGACGCCGGGACTGCGCGTCGGCATGATCGTCATGCTCTGCGGCGCGGCAGGTCTGGTGCTGTATCTGATCCTGATGGCGATTCTGGATAAGGGTACGGATCCGAAGTACCCGAAGCAAAAGCATTTCTATGATTACAACGGTCTCATGACCTTTACCGATCACGAGCGCTACCTCAACTATGCTGCCTATAAGCAGCCGGTCTCGCCGCGGCGCAGACGCCGTCCGGCGGAGGATGCGGCACCGCAGCATCCGGCAGCAGAACCGGAATACGATCCGGAATATGCACCGGAGGAGCCTGCGTATGCAGAGCCGGAATATGCAGAGCCGGACTATGCGGATGTACCGGAGGAACCGGATTATCCGGATCCGTTTGCAGCACAGACACCGGCATCCGGTCAGGAGGAGGAAGATTATGACGCCTGAATTGCAGCCGGCGCCGCATCTGAAGGAGGAGCGGCTCCGTTCTGAGGAGATTTACCGCGGCAGGATTCTCGATGTCTCAAGGGATACAGTCCTGCTGGAAAACGGCACGGAGGCGATCCGCGAGGTCGTGCATCATCCGGGCGGTGCCTGCGTGGTGCCGCTGACCGCAGACGGCTGTGTGCTGATGGTGCGGCAGTTCCGCTATCCGCATCACGAGGAGACGCTGGAGGTTCCTGCCGGCAAGCTCGAATACGGCGAGGAACCTTTGCAGTGTGCCGTCCGTGAGCTGAAAGAGGAGGTCGGCGGCGAGGCAGCGCAGCTTGAACTGCTCGGCTCGCTCTATCCGACGCCTGCCTATGATGAGGAAGTTATTTATATGTATCTTGCGCGGCAGCTTCGGGAGACAAATTCCCAGTCGCTCGATGCGGATGAATTTCTGGATGTGATCCGGATGCCGCTCAGCGAAGCCGTGCAGATGGTCATGGAAGACCGCATCAAGGATGCAAAAACGCAGATCGCGCTGCTCAAGACAGCATTCCTGCTGCAAAACGAGCAGAAACCGTAAGCACAAAATAAGACTTTCCGGCGTGCCTTGACACACGCCGGAAAGTCCGGAAAATTGTTTAGCCGATAATCAAATCTCAGGCTCCGCAGCGGATTCCTCGGCAGCGATTTCAGCGGCAGGCTCCTCTGCCCCTGTCAGTTCTGCCTCAGCCTGAATCAGTGCGAGCTGTTCCTGATAGGCATTGAGGATCTGGCTTTCCAGATATTCTCTTGCCTGTGCAGAGATCGGATGCACGATATCGCGGAAGATTCCGCCCTCGTCCTTACGGCTCGGCATTGCGACGAAAAGACGGCTTTCGCCCTGCACGACTTTGATATCATGCACAGCAAGCATCTGATCAAGTGTGATCGAGACGATCGCACGCAGTCTTCCGTCAGTCATCATTTTGCGAATTTTCAGATCGGTGATTTCCATGGTAATGTTCATTCCTTCCGTTGAGTGGTATGCGGTGTATCTAATTTCAATCGGTACATCGCCGGAGCCGCCGGAGCTGCGTATTCCGCTAAGGTACCGCTTTGGCTATATCATAGCATGGAAATGTGTTGATTGTGTGAATGTTTCATGTCAAATCGCGTTCTGAATTGCATATTTTACAGAAAAATCTTGCATATTCAGTGATAGAACAGGCAGCAGTGCGGCATATTATGCATATATGTCCTATACGAAACTGAATAAATGCATTTTTAAGAGAGGATCGTGTTTTATGAGTTCCATTTTAGAAGGCAAGCAGCATATCCATATGATCGGCATCGGCGGCAGCGGCATGTATCCGCTGGCACAGGTGCTGCATGCAAAGGGATATTATCTGACCGGCTCGGATAACAATGAGACGGATACGCTGGCAGCGGTGCGGGCGCTGGGGATTCCGGTGCAGCTCGGGCAGCGCGCGGAGAATATCGCGGATGCGGATCTGGTCGTCTATTCGGCGGCGATCGCAAAGACGAATCCCGAGCGCGCGGCAGCAGAGGCTTCCGGCGTTGCGATGATGGAGCGCAGTGAGCTGCTCGGGCTTGTCTCGGAATGGTATTCCGATGCGGTCTGCATTGCCGGTACGCACGGCAAGACGACGACATCCTCGATGCTCGCGCAGATCCTGTTCACCGCAGGAATTGATCTTTCCGCGGTGATCGGCGGCAAGCTCCCGTCGATCGGCGGCAGCGGCAGAGCAGGCAGCAGCGATGTGTTCGTCTGCGAGGCGTGCGAATATGTGGACACATTCCTGCATCTTTCGCCGGATATCGCGGTGATCCTGAATATCGACGAGGATCATATGGAATATTTCCACACGCTGGAGAACCTCAAGGCATCCTTTACAAAGTTTGCGCAGAAATCCAGCAGATATGTACTCTACAACGGAGACGACAAGAATAGCTGCGATGCAATGGCATCCGTCACCGGAAAGACCATGCTCCGCTTCGGCACCGGCGCGGACTGCGAATGGCGCGCGACCGATATCGAGCATACCGCGGAGCAGACCACGACCTTCAAGGTCTGGCATCTGGGCGAATGCCTCGGTACGGCGACGCTGCTTGTCCCCGGACTGCACAATGTCCTGAATGCACTCTCTGCGATTGCGGCGGCAGCCCTTGTCGGACTGAATTTTGCACAGTGTCAGGCAGGTCTGCTTGCATTCCACGGAGCCAAGCGCCGCTTCGATGTTCACGCAAATGTCGGCGGCATCACCGTCGCGGATGATTACGGACACCATCCGGCGGAGATCGCGGCAACGCTCAAAGCGGCAAAGGCAATGCCCTACCGCAGAGTGATTGCGGTGCATCAGCCCTTTACCTATTCCAGAACAGAACGTCTGCTCGATGATTTCGCCGATGCGCTGCAAATTGCAGATATCGTGGCGCTGACGGATATCATGGGCGGCAGAGAGACGAATACGCGCGGAATCTTTACAAGGATGCTCGCGGAGAAGATCCCCGGATGCATCTGGTTCCCGCAGGATGAGACGGAACCTGAAAACGATACGCGGAAGTATCAGAATTTTGATGCGGTCTGTGAAGCGGTCTGCAAAATCGCAGAACCGGGCGATCTGATCATCACGCTGGGCTGCGGCGATGTCAATAAGCTCTCCAAGCAGATCGCCGATGCGCTCCGTGCGCGTGCAGAAAGCTGAAATCGCCGGAAAAGAGGAGATTGTTATGCTGAATGACAGGGCAAAAACGATTTATAACTATATCCGTTCACGGATCGACGACGGTTATGCGCCGACCGTGCGCGAGATCTGCCATGCGCTTGATATCGGCTCGACCTCGACGGTTCACCGGTATATCAACCTGCTTGTCGAGGAAGGTCTGCTCGACAAAATGGACAATCAGAACCGCGCGATCCGGCTGCACGGAAGCACGGTCCGCAATGTGCCGCTTGTCGGTACGGTGACGGCAGGTGTTCCGATCACGGCGGTCGAGAATATCGAGGATCACATCAGCTATGTGCCGGACAGACATTATGCCGGCGAACTGTTTGCGCTGCGCGTGCGAGGGGAAAGCATGATCAACGCAGGCATCTTTGACGGTGATATTGTCATCGTCGAGCAATCCAATACGGCGGAAAACGGGGAGATCGTTGTCGTGCTCGTCAATGAGGATGAGGCAACGGTCAAGCGGTTCTTCAAGGAAAACGGCGGATACCGGTTACAGCCGGAAAATGATACCATGGAGCCGATTTATGTCAAGGAAGCAGCGGTGCTGGGCAAGGTTGTCGCCCTGCTGCGTTATCTGGATCAGTAAAAAAGAGAAAGGAAGAACATTATGATCAATCGCGTGAAGGTTGTACTGTGCGGCAGAGAATATGTGCTGCAAACGGAGGATGCGCCGAGCTATGTCTATCAGCTCGCAAAGAATCTCGAGAAGCGCATTTCGGATATTACAGAGGAGAATCCGCGTGTTTCCGCGCATTCTGCTGTGATGATGGTCGCGCTCTCCACAATGGATGAGCTGACCAAGGCAAATAACAGCGTCGAGGTGATCCGCTCGCAGGTCAAGGAGTATGTCGATGAGGCCGGCAAGGCGCGTCTCGAGCGCGATGCTGCACTCCGCGAGATCGACGTCCTCAAGGCAAAGATCGAACAGCTTGAGAATCTCAATAAGCTGAAGTCGCTCAAGGACAGCATCGGTGAGGAGCCGCACGGCAAGAAGAAGCATGCTCCTGCTGCACAGGCTGAGGAGCAGGCGGCAGAAGCACCTGCTGAGACTCCGGCTGCCGAGGCTGAGGACGAAACCCAGCTCACCTTTACCGCATCCGAGCAATGAGCAGCACTCCGGAGCTGCTTGCACCTGCCGGCAGCATGGAAGCGCTGCTGGCAGCTCTGCGCTGCGGTGCGGATGCTGTTTACGTCGGGGCGCAGCAGTTTTCGGCGCGTGCGAATGCAGAAAATTTTGACCGCGCCGGATTGACCGAAGCAGCAAAGCGATGTCATCTTTACGGTGCAAAGCTCTATCTGGCGATCAATACGCTGCTGTTTGATGCGGAGTTTCCGGCGCTCGATGCGCTGCTGGAAACCGCCGCAGAAGCCGGTGCCGACGGCTGCATCGTGCAGGATCTTGGTACGGCTGCGTATATTGCAAAGCGTCTGCCGACACTGCGTCTGCATGCTTCCACACAACTGACGATTCATTCGCCTGCCGGCGTGCGGTTTGCAAAGCAGGCAGGCTTTTGCCGTGTCGTTCTGGCGCGCGAGCTTTCCGCAGATCAGATCGCTGCCTGCTGTCAGGAGGCGGCGCGCTGTGATATGGAGATCGAGGCATTTGTTCACGGCGCACACTGTATGTCCGTCTCGGGACAATGCTGGATGTCGGCGGCAATGGGCGGCAGAAGCGCAAACCGCGGATGCTGTGCGCAGCCCTGCCGTCTCCCGTTTACCGCGGATCCGAAGCAGAAGCAGATCTGCGCGCTCTCGCTCAAGGATCAGTCTCTGGTGCAGCATTTGCCGGAAATGATCGAAATGGGCGTAAAATCGCTGAAAATCGAGGGACGCATGAAGCGTCCGGAATATGTTGCCGCTGCCGTGACAGCCTGTCGTTCCGCACTGCGCGGAGAATCCTACGATCTGCATGAATTGCAGTCGATCTTCTCACGCAGCGGATTTACCGACGGTTATTTCACCGGCATCCGGAAGGATATGTTCGGAACGCGCCGCAAGGAGGATGTCACCGCTGCACAGGATGTCATGCGCGGACTGCGCGAACGGTATCAGAAGCCGCGGAAGGCTGCAAAGCTCGATGCGCATTACATGATCCGGCAGGGGACACCTGCCGCGCTGACCGTCACCGACGGAATCAGCAGCGTGACCGTTCAGGGGGAATTGCCGCAGCAGGCGATCTCGCGCCCGACCGATCTTGCACAGCTTCAAAAGCAGTTTGATAAGCTCGGGGATACGATTTATACAGCCGGTACAGTCACCGCGGAGCTGGATGATGCTGTGATGCTTCCGGCATCGGCACTGAATGCGATGCGGCGGCAGGCGGCGCTTGAAATGGATGCGGCGCGCATCCGGCGGAATACGCCGCTGCACCGGCTCGGGGATGTTCCTGAATTGCCGCGTATGATCCGGCAGAATGCCGAAAAACCGAAGTTCCGCCTGCAAATCCGGCGGCTCGAACAGCTTGCGGAAATCGGCGGATTTGCGGATGAACTCGATGCGCTGCTGCTGCCGCTGCATCTGGTTCCGGCATATCTCAAGGGAACAAAGCCGGTTCCGGTTTCGCGGTGCTTCATTGTGCCGCCGCGCTTTATCTGTGATGAGCAGGCGGTTGTGCAGCGGATGCAGCAGGCGAAGGATGCCGGATTCCTGTCGCTTGCCTGTCAGAATGCGGCGGATATTGAGAATGGTAGGGCGCTTAGGCTTGCGCTGCACGGTACGCTCGGGCTGCATGTGACGAACAGCTATGCTGCCGGAGAAATGCGCAGATACGGGCTTTCGGATGCACTCTGTTCGCCGGAGGCACCGCGTATGCCGGCGCAGATGCTGCCGCTCGGGATTTTCGCATACGGAAGGCTGCCGCTGATGCTGACGCGGAACTGTCCGGTCAAGGCGCAGGTCGGCTGTGCAAAATGCCGCCATACGCTGACCGACCGCAGGGATGCCGCGGTTTATACGGACTGTTCACGCTTGATTGAGCAGCCGGATTATTCGGAGCTGTTCAATGCGGTGCCGGTCTGGCTGGCGGACCGGAGAAATCTGCTTTGCGATGCTGCATACGGGCTGATCTCCGTGACGGATGAATCGCCGGAGCGTGTTCGGGAGATTCTTGCTGCGTATCTGCATGGGGAATCCGGATTTGCGCCTGCTGCCTTTACGCGCGGATTGAAGGTGGTTTCGGAGGTGTCTTCGGCGGATCTGTAATGGGGCAGCTGTGCCTGCATCCAATATGCTAAAGTCCGGATCGGTCAACCCGAAAGGTTAAAGTCTATTATCCCAATCATAGAGAAATATAAAAGTCGCTGCATCAGCGTGAATGCGTTGATCGGCGGCTTTTTGTGCGCTTTATCCTTATGTCCGGACGTTTATTTTAGTTGGGTGCGCATGGGAGCGGTTTCGTTCCTTGTTCTTTATCCTTTGTCCGGATGATTATTTTAGTTGGGCGCGGGGCGCGGGTGCGAGGGGAGAACCCAAAGAGGCAAGGGGGAAGTTCGCTAGCTCACATTCCCCCTATCCCCTTAGGTTTTCGCCCC
>JAGKVC010000104.1 GCA_021152595.1 Clostridia bacterium | reverse complement strand
ACCTTCGTCCGGATGAAATCGGAAAGCCCTGCGGCGGCGAGCTTTTTGCGCAGGCGCGTCACATTGACGGTCAGCGTATTCTCTTCGACATAGCAGTCATCCTGCCAGAGCTTCATCATCAGCGTGTCGCGGCTGACGATTTTGCCGTGCTGTTCCATCAGCGTTTGCAGGATGCGGAATTCGTTTTTGGTCAGCTCGATCCGGCTGCCCTGATACTCGGCGGAAGCGTCATTCGGATGCAGCGTCAGACCGTGCAGCGAGAGTGCAGGTGCCGCTGTGCCGCAGCTCCGGCGCAGGATCGCGTGCAGCTTTGCGGTCAGGACATTGATATCCACGGGCTTTGCGATGAAATCATCGCCGCCCATCTGCATTGCCGTGACGATATTGAGATTATCCGCCGCGGATGAGAGAAATACGATCGGAACATCGGAACGCTTGCGCAGCTCGGCACACCAGTGATAGCCGTTGTCAAAGGGGAGCATCAGGTCGAGCAGGACAAGCTGCGGCTGTGCTGCTTCAAATTCCTCTGCAATCCTGCGAAAATCGCGGACACAGGTCACCTTGAAATCGCGGTCGGTGAGCATCTGCGCGAGGGTTTCGGAGAGTGCGCGGTCGTCCTCCACGAGAAAGATATGATACATGACATTGCTCCTCTCTCAAAGCCGGATCCGGATTTCGCCGGTCGAGCGCCATTGCTCCGTGCCGTCCGCATAACGCACGAGCAGCCGCAGATCATCGTCCACGGCGATTGCCTGTGCCTGCCGCTCTGTTCCGTTCTCGCAGACGGTGACCGTCTTCCCGAGCATGCAGAGGCGGCTGCGGTAGCCCGTGAGATAGTGCTTCTGCGGCAGACCGCGGTATTCTCGCATCAGCGCGGAAATCAGCGCCGCAGCGCAGTCGGTGAAGGCAGTTTCCGCATTCGCTTCGGCTGGATACACGGCGCCTGCGATATCCCGGATCTCCGGCGGAAATCCCTGCGGCGGCTCCAGCAGATTGATCCCGATGCCGACAATGACATAATCCAGCGTTTCAGCATCGGAAAACTGCGATTCTGCGAGGATTCCGCATATTTTTCTGCCGCCGAGCAGCAGGTCGTTCACCCATTTGATCTGCACCTGCTTTCCGGTACAGCGCTCGACCGCATCGGCGGCGGCAACCGCTGCCATCGGTGTCAGCGCGAGAGTTTCGGCAGGCGCGATCTGCGGCCGGAACAGGATGCTGAGATAGAGTCCGGTCTGCGGCGGCGAATAGAACTGTCTGCCCTGCCGCCCCTTGCCTGCGGTCTGCTGTTTTGCAGCAAATACGGTGAATTCCGGCGCATTCCGCTCAGCCGCTTCCCGCAGCAGATCATTGGTCGAGGTCACGGAATCAAATACCTGAAGCGAAACGCCTGCCGCATCCGGTGTCAGGCGCGAGAGAATCTCCCTGTAAGTCACTGTATCCATTTTGTTCTCCTGAAAAACGGGATCCCGCGGAACGGAACCCCGTGTCATGATTATTTTTTCTTGGATTTCTTGTAGTCGCGGTGATGCGTGATCACATGCATATCGGCTTTGCGCAGCTCCTCGGAGACCAGCTCTGCAAAGGTCACTGAGCGATGCTGACCGCCGGTGCATCCGAATCCCACCACGAGCTGCGGTCTGCCCTCGCGGATATAAAGCGGCACGAGGAATTTCAGCAGCTTGACGATTTTATCGAAATATTCCTTCGATTCCGGCGCATCCATGACATAATCCTGCACGCATTTCTCGACGCCGGTATGCTCGCGCAGATCATCGACATAGTAGGGATTCGGCAGGCAGCGCATATCAAATACAAGATCGGTTTCGAGCGGCGCGCCGTATTTGAAGCCGAAGCTCATGACCTGAATCGGCATGGCATCCGTGACACGCTGCAAAAAATGCGTCTTGACCTGCTCCTTGAGCTGTGCTGCCGTGATCAGCGAGGAATCCAGCGGATAATCTGCGGTTGCGCGCAGCACCTGCAATTCATCGTGTTCAAAATTGATCGCCTTGACGAGATCGCCCTCGAATTTCCGCGCAGCGACCGGGTGGCTTCTGCGCAGCGTATGGAAGCGCTTGAGCAGTACCTCCTCAGAGGCTTCGACGCAGAGCATCGTGAATTTGATATCCTGCTGATATTTGTCCTGCATATTGCGGTATGCCTCGGCAAGCTCCGAGTACCGGTGACAGGAGCGCAGGTCAATGACGGCAGCCGTGCGGGAATATCTGCCGCCCTTTTCGAGACAGTGTCTGAGGTATGGCTCGAGCATTGCAAGCGGCAGATTGTCCACCGCATAGAAGCCGATATCCTCGAGCGCATCGAGTGCGCTTGTCTTGCCGGCACCTGCCATGCCGGTTACCAACACCATTTCCATCATGATTTGTTTTCCTTCCGTTTACGGCATCTGCATCATCGGGACGCCGTATTTATGCAGCAGCGCGAGGACATCGTCCCGATTGCCTTCGGTGTAGCCGCTGTCGTGCAGCACAAGAAATCGTTTGCGCTGATCTGCATACACCCAGATATACAGGCTGCCGTTTTGCGCGGTATAGCCCTGTATCAGCGTGTATGCAAATTTGTTCGCGGTCTCCGTGCCGTTTGCAGAGCGGTAGACCGTGACGGCATCTGCCTCAAATACATTCCGGACAGCCTGCCCGAGCATTGCGTTCCATTCCTTTGCATGCATCGTGCGCCAGAGCATGATCTTCTTATTGAAAAGGAATGCCAGCAGCGCCAGTATGCCGAGTACACCGAATAAAACCGTATGGATCACGATGTCCGTCGGAGCAGTGAACCTGATCATGAGATACAGCCCGAGCACTGCATAAAGCAGCATTGCGGCTGCACCGGTCAGCAGCACTGCGCCGGAGATCTTCTTGCGCGGCGTTTTCATTGCTTCGCTGATCACGCATTTTGTCAGGAAGACAGCGTCCTCCTGCGAGAGCGTTGATTCATTGATGATCATAAGTCTTCTCCCTGTTCAATGCGAACAACTTAAGGAGTTGCGGTACCCTTAGGGGCGCCCTCTATCGCAGGGCGCCCCTCTCCGAAAAACGATCCACCGGATCGTTTTATCGGATTCACTCCTGCGGAGCTCTTGACGCAGGGGATTTTCGCTCGTTGCGACGAGCGCCCAAAGGGCGCCGCCCTTTGGAAACCTGCGAGCTTTTGAAAAAGCTCGACCAAAACTTTTATTTCGGCTTAAGTTGATAGCAGTGACTCCCTGTTACCGCACATCGTAATAGAACTGATCGGCGGCTTCCCGGTCCTTGCCGGTGAAGATGCGCTTGGTCAGCTTGCGGTTCTTGATCAGATACCAGTCGCCGAACTGATCGAATTTCCGCGCGGATGTGTAGATTTTCGATTTGAGCGTGCCGTATTTTTTACCCTGCTCCCTGCCGTACTGCCTGAGCCGCTTGGCAAAATCCAGATCCTCGAGACTGACAAGCGACGGATCAAATCCGCCGACGGCATCAAAATCACGCTTGCGGCACCAGAATACAGCGCCGGACAGCATGCCGCGGCATTTGATGATCTCCGGCAGCATCTGGAGCAGCACATAGAAGGATGAGACCGCAATCCCGAGCGATGCGCGTTCAAAGGTCGGGACGGCACCGCCGCCGATGTATTTGCCGCTGTCGAGCAGCGAACGGATCTCCTTGAATGTCTCCGGTGCGATGTAGGTATCCGCATCCACCGTCACGAGGATTTCGCCGGACGCGGTCTGCGCGCCTGCATTGCGGATGCTTGCGATGCATTTTTCCTGATTCTCAACGACTTCGGCACCGTATTGTTTTGCAATTTCTGCGGTTTTGTCGGTGCAGCGGTTCGCAACGACTATGATCTGTACGCTGCCCTTTTCTGCCTGCTCCTCCGCAGTGCGGATCGCTTGCAGACATTTTCCGATATACTGTTCTTCATTGTGTGCCGGTACAACGACCGAGAACAAATATGGCTGTTTCATTCTGCTTCTCCGATGATTTCCGGTTCGAGTTCAAGGATGAATCCTGTCTGCGCCTTGACAACCTCCTGTACATGCTGACAGACTGCCATGACATCCGCGAAGGTTGCACCGCCGCGGTTCACGACAAAGCCTGCATGCTTCTCGCTGACCTGTGCGCCGCCGACCGTATAGCCCTTGAGACCGCATTCGTCGATCAGCTTCGAGGCATAGCTCCCGACAGGTCGCTTGAACGTGCTGCCTGCACTCGGAAATTCAAGCGGCTGCTTGGATTTTCTTCTTCCGAGAAGATCCTGCATCTTTGCACGGATTGCTTCCTGTTCGCCGGATGTCAGCCGGACGGTCGCCTGCAAAACGATCCACGGATGCTCCATGAATACGCTGTGCCGGTAGCCGAGATTCAGCTCGGATGCACCGAGCGTCAGGAGATTTCCGTTCTCATCAAGCGCCGTGACGCTTTCGAGAACCTGCGAGAATTCGCCGTCATAGGCACCGGCATTCATAAAGACTGCGCCGCCGACCGAGCCGGGGATGCCGAATGCAAATTCCAGTCCCGTCAGTGCATGCTCAAGTGCAAAGAGGCAGAGATTTTTCAGCGAGACGCCTGCGCCGCAGGTGACAGCGCCGTTTTCCTCTGTGATCTCTGCGGCAAGCGCGCCGCCGAGCTTCAGTACGATCCCTTCATACCCCTGATCGGCTGCGAGAAGATTGCTTCCGCGTCCGATCAGCGTGAACGGGATCTGATTTTCACGCAGATACGTGATAATTGTCTGGCAGGCGGCGATATCGGGCAGGGTGATGAGCGCCTTGCATGCGCCGCCGATCTTAAAGGTCGTGAGTTCAGAGAGCCGGACATCCGGTGTCAGCTCTGCACCGGCATTCCGGCAGACAGCCGAAAGCTGTTCCAAATCTATCATGTTGTACTCCTTTTATCTCTTATACAGATTCTCTTGCGATCTGTTTTTCATTGGAATCAAAGCGGATATTGCGCTTCTGACGCGCCAGCTCCATGATGCGGTCTGCATCGAGACTGACGATCAGGCTGCGCGGAAAGTCAAGATCGCGCAAAAGCTGCTCTGCGATCGGTGTTTTGCCGACGAGTCCTGCAAAATGCGCATCCGTATTCAGCACGATCGGGATTTCATATTTCTTGCAGAGTGCATAGACGGTTTTGCCGTTTTCAAGCGCGCCCTGCTTCCATTGCAGCGAGCTTTCGTTGATCTCAACGAGCTTGCCTGCCTCCTTAAAGAGCTTCAGCACCGGCTCATAGTCAAAGGGAAACATCGCCGTTGTCGGATGCCCGATGACATCGACAAGCGGATTTTCACAGAGCTTGCGGTAGCCCTGCGTGACAAGCTCCGGTGTGCGCGGAAAGCTGACGCAGGAGGTGTGATAGGATGCGACCACCCATTCACAGAAGGACAGCTCATGTGCATCCATATCGAGTGTGCCGAATTCATCCATGATATTTGCTTCGACACCGTAGAGCATCTTGACACCGCAGATTTCACGCGGCAGGATCTTGTAATTATGGAAATGCCAGATATGCGGCGCATCCGGCGCGCCCGGACCGTAATCGGTGATGCCGAGCAGCTTCACGCCGGTTTCTGAGGCTGCCTGTGCCATTTCGGTTACAGTTGAATATGCGTGTGTCGATGCAACGGTATGGGTGTGTACATCGGCACGGATCTGAAACGGTTCTGTCATGTTTCACCTCAGAAAGCGTCAAAATCCTTGACGATTTCTTTGCCCTGCATGGATTCCAGACCGAGGTTATGCAGCAGCTCTTCGGTCGCGTTGTAGCCCATTTTCTTCTGACGGCTGTTCATTGCCGCGACCTCCATGATCACGGCGGTATTTCTGCCCGGCTTGACCGGAATCGTCATGGACGGAACCTTGACGCCGAGAATATTCGCATACTGCTCATCGACGCCCATGCGGTCATAGGTCTTGGAGGAATCCCACGGCTCCAGCTCGATGATCATGTCGATTTCCTGCTGGAGCTTGACAGCGCCCATGCCGAACAGTCTGCGGACATTGATGATACCGATGCCGCGCAGCTCAAGAAAGTGGCGGATATTTTCAGGAGATGTACCGACAAGATTTGTATTGGAGACCTTGCGCAGCTCGACGGCATCATCAGCGACAAGACGGTGTCCGCGCTTGACAAGCTCGATCGCGCACTCGGATTTGCCGACGCCGCTTTCACCGGTGATAAAGATGCCTTCGCCGTAAATCTCAATCAGGACACCGTGTCTGGTGACGCGCGGTGCCAGATGCAGATTGAGGAAGGACAGCAGATTCGACGTAAAATGCGAGGTGGATTCCGACGTGCGGAGTACCGGCACGCGATACTGCTGCGCGAGGGAGAGCATCTCCGCAAAGCAGGGGAGACCGCGGCTCAGGCAGAGACACTTGATATGCTGCGCGAACAGTGCCTTCAGATGCTCTGCGCGCTCATTCTCCTCGAGTGTGGAGAGATACGCGAATTCCATCTTGCCGATGATCTGGATGCGCTCGGGATTGAAGTATTCATAGAAGCCCATGAGCTGCAAACCGGGGCGCGTGATATCATTTTCCGAGACGAGGATCTCCTCCGGATTTCCGGGGCAGTAGAGTACCTCGAGCCGAAATTCATCAATGATCTGTTTTAGTGTGACGGTAAAGCGTTCCGACATAAGAAAACCTCCTTAAAATGATTTGGGGATGTTCTCTTTCATTATATCACATTATATTCCAAAATGCAAGATGAGAGAGGCAGAAAGGAGCGGCGAAACGGGACGTTTATATATAAAAAGAGGAATCCGCTTCGCGGATGCTGTTTCAGAATGGGTGCCTCTATCGCAGGCACCCAAACCCGCGAGCTCTTGAACGCTGGGGAGTTTCGCTCGTTGCGACGAGCGACGAGGGCTCTGCCCCTCGACCCCGCAAACTTTTGAAAAAGTTTGATCAAAACTTTTATATTGACATCGCCGGATGCGATATGGTAAATCCGGCTTTCGATCAACGGAGCCGCGCACGGCGCGAAAAACGGCTGCCGGATCCTAAATTCCGACAGCCGTCCATTTTCAGTTCTTCGCTGGGATCATAGATTCCCATGAGATATTTTTTCCCGCAAGACTGCGGACATAATATTGCAGAATCAACTGCGCATCCTCTGCCTCGACCTTGCCGTTGCTGTCCGCATCTGCCGCGAGCCGCTCCAGATTGCTCAGACCGTCCATTTTGCCCGAGAGCAGCTTGACATATGCCGTGAGCGCCATCTGCGCATCCTCGACGGCAATCTTTCCGTCAAAGTTGACATCGCCGCGCAGATATTCCGGATCCTTCGGGACTGTGTAGGATTTCGTGACGAAAATTGTTTTTTCGTCGCTGTTGTTTTTGACGGCGGCGTCCGCACCGTTTACCGTTCCGTATACCGTGCCGTAGGTGCTGTAAAATCTGCCGCCCTCGCTCGGCGTCAGGCGTACCCAGATCGTGTAGGTCTTGCCCTTTTCAAAGGTCTGGTCGGGCGACATGACAGCGCCGCCGTCACTGTCCGCTGTCCAGTAGATGCCGTCGCCTGCGCTTTCTGCAATGTCGTCATCCGTGCAGATCGAAGCGGTACTGCCTGCGAAATGCGCAGCATCAACGGGCTTTTCACCTGCGACAGGCTCAATTACGCCGTTGATGTGATTCGGGAACAGGATCGTGGGCGGCAGATCCTTCCGGACATATTCCGCAGCCGCGGTATGTTCAAATACAGCATAACCGATGCCGCGGGTAATCAGTGTATCCGGATCAGATGCCTTTGCCCACGGTGTATCATCCGGCAGATTCGAGTATATCTCCATATTGCCGAATTTGTCGCCGAGCTTTAAGCTCTTCAGATTGTGGCAATGCTGGAAGAGCGCATCAATCAGATCCCTGCGCTCCGGCTCTCTGTTCAGATCGAAGCTGCTGATATCCAGCGCACTCATGGAGACGCAGTCTTTACACAGATATTGCATTTCCTTCATGCTCGCTGTGCTGAATCCGGACAGATCCAGTTTTTTCAGGCTGTAGCAATCGCTGAACATCCAGCCGGTATCCTTTACGAGCGAGGTATCAAATGTGCTGAGATCCAGCTCTGTCAGCGAGCAGCATTCGCAGAACATGTGATGCATCTCTGTGACGTTAGCGGTGCGGAAATTGCTGAGATCCAGCTTCTCCACATTTTCGCATCTGCCGAACATATAGCTCATGTCCGTGACCTTTGCGGTATCAAAGCGGCTGACATCCAGCTCTTTGATCAGTCTGCACTTGTTGAACATGCCGTACATATTCTCGGCATTTGCGGTATCAAATCCGCTGACATTGAGTTCTTTGAGCCGGCTGCATCCGTCGAACATGCTGTCGAAGCGCGTGACCTTGTCTGTCACGAAGCCGTCAATATCCAGCTCGGTGATCTGAGAGCAGTCCTTGAACATCCGAAGCATGTAGGTGACATTTGTCGTATCAAAATGGCTGACATCCAGCTTTTTGACGCTCTGGCATCCGTTGAACATCGCTGCCATACTGGTGGCATTATGCGTATCAAATCCGCTGACATCAATCACCGGAACCAGCTTGCAGTCCTCAAACATATTGGAGAACAGCGTCACATTGGATGTATCGAATTTGCTGACATCCACCCGTTCGAGCGATTCGCATCCTCCGAAGAGATTGTTCAGCCTCGTCGCAGCAGAAGTATCAAAGCGGCTGGTGTCAATTACCTGCAATTTGGCACAGCCAGAGAACATGCTGCTGAAATCCGTGACATTGTGCGTATCAAATCCGCTGACATCGACCTTTTTCAGAGACTTGCACTTATAGAACATGCCTGCCATCGTGGTGACTTTTCCGGTTTTGAAGCGGCTGACATCGACCGAGGGGAGCGAATGGCAATCCTCGAACATGAACAGCATCGAGGTGACATTGCTCGTATCAAAGCTGCCCATCCGCAGCGAAGTCAGTTCGGTGCATAATT
Source organism: Clostridia bacterium (assembly GCA_021152595.1). Lineage (GTDB taxonomy): Bacteria > Bacillota > Clostridia > Oscillospirales > Ruminococcaceae > Firm-04. Next base: position 2,839 of record JAGKVC010000104.1, on the reverse strand, counting down.
TGAACATGCCGTCCATTTTGGTCGCCTTGCTTGTGTCGGCATTGCTGAGGTCGATGGATGTGCATTTTCCGAATGCCGCATAGGAGCTGAACAGACGGGAGCAGTCCTCCGGAAATACGGTTCCGGGCTCTGTCACGACAGCGGAAACAGGCTTTTTGAAGTTGATGAGCGTCGGTGCATCGACTTCGCCCCTGAGCGTGAGAACCTGTGTTGTCTCATCGTAATCATAGCAGTCGGCAACGGTGCTTTCCTCTGCAAAAGCGGTGATCTGCGGCAGCTTCGGCAATGTGCCTGCCATTCCGCCGCCGAGCAGACAAAGCGAGAGCATACTTGCATAGACTATTTGGCGTTTCATATCATTGATGTCCTCCAATCGTTGATTCCGGTCGAAAAGACCGTACTGCAATTATACCATAAACCGTCATTTTGTACAAGTAATGAAATTAAAATTTATGCAGAATCACATATCAACCGGCATGCAGACATGGAAAATGTCAGATGAAACGACAAAAGCCGCCCCGATCCGTGGATCAGAGCGGCTTTGTTTGATCAGATATCAGACTGGCAATTATGCCTCTTCAGAGGATTCCGCAGGTGCTTCAGAGGATTCTTCAGCAGCCTCGGAGGATTCCTCAGCCGGAGCAGCTTCGCCGCCCTCAGCAGCAGCACTTGCCTTTACAGGCATAGAGTTGCCGTCCTTGTCATAGAAGGTGAGGTTGTCGATGTAGAAGTCAACATCATTTGCCTGTCCCCAGCGCATGATCACGAGCGTGGTGCCCTCATCGTTTGCAGCGTAGCCGTTTGCAGGCAGGAGCGCCGGAATATCGGTTTCGCAGCGCCAGCTTCCCTCTTCATGCTCCCAGTCCTGATATGCAAACTCATAGTGGTTTGCCCAGGTGTTCTGGATCACGTTGCCGTCAGCATCCTTGCCCTGCTCGGATGCGATATTGCCTGCGAGTGCGCCGAGGAAGTTGCCGACAACCAGCGATTCGCTGCCGTCGTCATTCTTCCATGTCTCGTTTGCGATGCAGGTGAAGTCAACGCTGATATGACCGATGTTGCCGACATTCTCAACGCCGAGCATTTCCGGCAGATTGAACACGAGCTTGACAACGCCGTAATCCTTGGATGCATCTTCTCTCAGTGCGTGAACCTTGAGCTTCTTGTCGCCGTCGAGATCGACGATCGAAAGCTCAACGTCGCATTCGTCGCCGCCGCCGCCCATCTGGTGGCCGGTGTGCATATCATCATCATCGAAGGTGATCGCATTTGCATCGACCGGACCGACATCTCTCGGCAGCGGATCGGAGACAGAGGATTCCTCAACGCTGGTTTCCTCAGAGGATTCCTCAGAGGTCTCGACAGCAGAGGTCTCCGGTGCAGAGGTCTCAGCAACGGAAGAGCTGTCTGCCGTATCCTTGCCGCAGGATACGAGCGCACCGAGCATCGCCAGTGCGGAAAGCATTGCAAGCGCTTTTTTCATTTTCATAATTCTTTCCTCCATAATAAAACATTCTGTTTCATGACGAATGCCCCCTACGGTCAGCAGAGGGCATTCGGAAACTTCGATTTATCTGCGCTTCTGCGCGATATTTCTATATGAGATCAGTGCTTCTTGCGTGCAGTGAAAGCAGCAGCAGCAGCCAGACCCAGAGCAGCAACTGCAACGCCGACACCAGCATCGCCGGTCTTAGCGGAGTCAGTCTTCTTGGTATCAGCAGCCTTGGTGGTGGTCACAGCAGCAGCAGCCTTGGTGGTGGTTGCAGCAGCGGTGGTGGTGTCTGCCGGAGCAGCAGTGGTCTCCTCAGCAGCCTTGCCTGCAGCCTGCGGCATCTCAAATGTCCAGACGATAGCAGTAACCTTGTTTGCATCCTCAACGGTCTTCTCACCGATTGTCGGATCTGCCTCAGTGCCGCCTACGAGATATGCAGTGTGGTTGCTGTCAGCAGCATCCATCTTGTCCATCGGATAGTTATAGTCAATGCCCTCGAAGTAAACGCTGACGAGTTTGAAATCATCCGGTCCCCAGTTCTGAATCCATGCCTGAACATAGGTATCATCCTCAGCAATACCGTCACCGAACGGATTTTCAAATCTGACCGTGTACTTTCCGTCATCAGTCTTGGTCGGTTCAAACTTGGTGGAGCCGATCTTATCGTCATTGACAGCCCATTCCTGACCGGAATCCTTCCAGCCGGTTGTCTTGGAGTTGACACCAACCTTACCGCCGTACCAGACCGGATCGCCATCAGCAGCGAAAGTCGGAACAGCGAGAGCACCAATCGTGATTGCACTTGCAGCCAGAGCTGCGATCATAGACTTGATCTTCATGTTACGTTTCCTCCATACATCAAACGTGCCGTTTCGCACGACACCTAATTTATAGCCCCATTATAACACTTTTACACAAAAAAAGTCCATTCGCTTCTGTGCCAAAGATGCAGAAAAACTTTTGCAGATTTTTCGGCACAATGCACAAAGACTAATCAAAAATTGCTTTATTCAGGTGGACATTCCGGCATTTTCCTCAAATGTTGCGATTACTTCGCGCATCAGGTCAACGGAAAGCTCGCCCTTCCTGATGCGCACGGCAACATAATACGGCGCGGTCTTATCGTTGAACGCGATGCGGTCGTAATATTTGACCATGAGCCCCTGCAACTGCTTCGCGTTCGGCTGCGTGACGAAGAAGAACAGGGCGCCGCGCTTCTGCGTGATTTCCGTGATGCCGAGGCGGCCTGCCGTATTGCGCAGCAGCGATGCCCCGATGAGATTGAGCAGGCTCTTCGGCGGATCTCCGAAGCGGTCGATCAGCTCGTCAATGAGATCTGCCTGATCG
>JAGKVC010000103.1 GCA_021152595.1 Clostridia bacterium | reverse complement strand
GTCGCTGACAACATGGGTTGCGAGCAGGACGATCCGGTCGCGCGCAAGCTCCGCAATATCATTCCGGATGCGGATGCGCTCCTCGGGATCCAGTCCGGCGGTCGGCTCGTCGAGAATCAAAACCTGCGGTTTGCCGAGCATACTCGATGCCAGCAGGACTCGCTGCCGCATGCCGCCGGAGAAGGTCCCGATTTTCTTGTGTGCCGCATGCATAAGATTGACCGCCTCCAGCATTTTGTCCGTTTCCTCGCGGATTTCCCTTTTCTTCATGCCTTTCAGTGCACCCATATAATAAAGGAACCGCTTTGCTGTGAAATCATCATAGACGCCCTGAAGCTGCGGTGTATATCCGACAAGCTCGCGCCATTTGCGTCCCATTTTCAGGATGTCCTTGCCGTTCCAGAGAATCTCGCCTTTCGTGCGCGGCATGTGATCGGTCATGAGCTTCATCAGCGTGGATTTGCCTGCACCGTTTGCACCGAGTAATCCCGTAACGCCGGGTTCCAGCGTGAAGCTGACGTCAGATAGCGCCCAGAAGTCACCGTACTGCTTGGAGAGATACCGGATTTCCAGTTTGTTCGCCATTTCGCTCACCATTCCTTCTGAACAGATTGGATCAGGAGCGGCTTTGCGTTCATATCCCCGAACAGCTCCTCACGCGAAATGCGGTACAGTGTGGTGTAGTCGTAGAAATAGAAGTCTGTGCCGTCATACCGGAGATATTCTTCACTGCCCTGAACAGTCGGCTTCCGGAAATGCGCGATTGCATCCTGAATATCCGCTTCGGTCAGATCCTCCGGCTTGATAATGGTGTTTTCGTCCTTTTTGTAGCCCTGTGCAGCAAGATGTTTCCGGATGTATTCCTCAGGATATGTGATGTTCTTCATCTCACCAAGATTGGCTGTGTGCAGGATCTTCCCGTCATGATCGAGTTCGGTGATAAAATCTGACACCGCGCCTTCCGCATCATCATCATCCGGATGATCCTTCCGCTGGTCTACGAACTGCCATGCGATATAGACATGCTCTGCATCTGCAAGAAGTGCCTCCGGATAAAGAAATGCCTGATCGTCCAGCATTTCCGGCTCAAACCACGGTGCCTGCGACTTTGCAATCGCTGCCAGTTCAATGATTTCTTTGTCCTCTCCCGTTTGCAGATTGTATGCATGCAGCATGAGATTATTATGATCCATGTCGTATGTGTAATAGACATAGTCGCCTGCAACAGTGTAGAACTGCGAATATCGCGATTTGACATCCACGACCTGTTCGATGATTCCGGTGCCGCATTCGATCCGGAATACGCCGGAGCCTTTGAGCTTGTCGCGCCAGTCGCTCGCAAATTTGTGCAGATAGACATAGTCACCGACACCCTTGAGCCGTGCGCCGCGGTACCACGGTCTGTAATCCTTTTGCAGCTCGCCGGATGTTGCAAGAACCGTGACCTTCTGCTTCTCCGGTTCATAGCAGCAGAGGTCAAATTTGCCGCTGACATCCTGCGATGAAATTTCCATCTTTTCATCGTAGGTGTTGAGTATCCGCTGATAGACGTTGAGGAACCAGAGCTGACCGCGGTGCGCAATCAGTTCGCACGACTGACACATGGTATTGAGTTCTTCATTTAATACAGCGATCTGCTTGATTTCCGTACCGTCCGGCGTATAGCGCAGCAGCACGGTCGGGTAGGTCTCGCATTGTTCTTTTTTCTCGAGATATTCCCGTTCGTCGGTTGCGATTGCATAGACATAGCCGTCCAGATAGACCGGATCGGAAAGCAGCGTGTATGTGCGTGTGGTCGCCGTGCAGAATTCATTGCCGTCATGCAGACAGTTCGCCTTTGCGCAGACATAGACCGTCGTGCCGGATGCTTCATCGTAATAGCGGAGCGCCGAACCGTTGTAGCCGGTGTTTTTGTCAATCATTCCCTGCTCGGTTCCGAGGAAGAAGAAGCCCTTGCCGGTTTTGGCATATCCGTGGCATTCCGGCTCGTCCTGCTGATCGGTCAGATTCGGTGCGATGATCGACTGCATGAGATCATCTTCTGTGATTGAGTTTTCATTTGTTTGTTTTTTCGTCTGAGGTTTGCTCTCCTCTGCCTGACTGCTGCCGTCCTGCGGCTTGCGGCTGCTCCATGCGACTGCCGCGACCGTTCCGCCGATTGTCAGGAGTGCGGCGGCGAGAATCAGCAGATACATACGTGCCTGTCTGCGTTCCTTTTTCATAAGAGCCTCCTGTTCTTCATAGGTACTGTAATGGATCGGTGTGCGGATGGTTTCCGTTTCCGGCGGCGACTGGTTTTCCGTCTCATCGGAGACGGGTGCGCGCAGCTTTGCTTCGATTGCTCTGCGCTGCTCAGGCGTCCAGCGGATGCTCCCGACCGCACGGCGGTAATCCTGCGGTCTCATCATGAAAGCACCCCCGATTCACGGATTTCCATGCGGAGCTTTTCATGACCGCGGCGGAGCTGTGCGCCGATGGTATTTTCCTTTTTGCCGAGCATTTCCGCAATTTCGCGGATCGTGTAGCCCTCACAGTCATGCAGATAGACCACGACATTATAGGGCGGCGGCAGCGCCTTGATCATTGCAATGATATCCTCGAGCGAATCGGTTTTCTCCGCAAGCTCGGATTCTCTGACATCCTCAAGACTGGTGCGCAGCTTGCGCCAGAGTGATTTGCGGAGATTGTTGCAGCGGTTGATCACCGCGCGCAGGATATAGGCTTTCAGGTGTTCATCATCATTGAATTCGCGCGGCTTGCGGTGCAGCGCAAAGAAAACCTCCTGCGCGACATCCTCCGCATCTGCACGGTTCCCGAGACAGCAGAATGCCGCCTGCAATGCCGTATCGCCGAATTTCTGGAACGCATAGAGCGCGATATTCTGTTCACTGAGCATCGCCGTGCACCTCCTCTGTCAGGGAATAGGCTTTCTGCCAGTGCGGCGTACCGCTGAGCAGATCGTCCACCGTGGTATACATCACATCGCTGACTGCTTCCTTGCCGCGCTTTTTCAATGTTTCCGGATCACCGCTGAGTATATGCGTCGCATAGACCGTATCTCCGTCGATCGCCACCGGTGAGAACCATTCGTTGTAACTGAGGAAGCCGCCGTCATAACCGTCCTCGGTTTTGATTGATTCCTGCCATGACTCATTCTGAAAACCGGTATCAACCAGCTTCACAAGATTGCCTTCATAATCGTAAATGCCGATTGTCACCGGCAGTACATCTGATCCGATGAAATTATCATAATTCTTCGCAAAGATATAGCGGTCATTCATAAATGTGATGTAATAATCTCTGCCGAGTGCGGGTTCATCCTCCGGAACATTGTCCAGATCCGGCGAGAGCTTCTTCTCCTCAAGTGTTTGCAGATCGAGAATGTAGAAATCATAGGTGTAATCATTGCCGCCGCCGTGCTGCTTGCTGCGGATCGCATGCGTTGCGGAAAGGCATGTGCAGTGGTCGCCGGTAATCAGAATCTCCTCCTTGTCATCCGTGACCTCGCCGGTCAGGAGCGAGAGACGCGCAAGACCTTGTCCGCCTGACCAGTCTTTCGCTGAACGGACAAAATAGAGATAATCGCCGAATGCATAAATATCGTTCGGTGCGGTGTTTGCGTGGTTGACCGAGGGATCGCCCATTGCATCGTAAACGAGAACGGATTTGGCCGTAGCAAGCTCATAGCCCCAGATCTGCCAGCCGCCGCTCGTGAAGGTCTGCGTCATATGCGTGATCGGGTTTTCGACTTCTTCGCCTGCCTGCTGAAGCTGCACGAGGCACCAGACATATCCGCGGTTGACGGTACAGCTCGCCGCGCCGATGCCGCCGCCGAAATCCGCAAGCTCTTTGATCTCCGTGCCGTCCGGTGCATAGCGGAGCAGCACCTGCCGGCAGTTATCCGGAGAGGTTTCCGGTCCCTCGAGATTACATTGCGAGGATCGTGCATCCGGCTTGAGGTATTTTGTCGTCATCGTGTAGAGATAGCCGTCATAATACTTCATATAGGAAGGGGCGTAGTTGATCGTCGTCGCCGTGCAGTATTCATCCGCTTCATGCAGACAGTTCGGCTTTGCGCAGACGGGCACCGTCTGACCGGTTTCCCTGTCGGTATAGCAGAGCATCAGTTCCTCGGCAAGTCCGCCCCACTGATTCGTTTTATTCATGAGCGTGACGCGCTTGCGGTAATACCAGCCGTTTCCGGTCGGGACAATGTCCTCGAGATTGAGTTGCGGGTTGACATAGTGGTTTGTCATATAGAGCGACGGGACTTCCTCACCGGTGAGGTTCAGCTCCGTGCCGTTTTTCCATTTGATTTCCAGTGTGCGCGGATGCTTCTTTGCATAGGCAATCGCCGCGACTGTGCCGCCCGTTGCAAGGATCGCCGCCGCCAGACCGATCCACATAATCTTTCTCATTTTCTTCGCATTCATATTATATTCCTCCGATTTCCGCATCGCTTCCTGTGATTGCCTGTATGCCTCCATGGGATCCTCCAGCCCGTCGATCCACAAATCGGGATCATCGGATGCTATCGGAGCAGCTCTGAGCTTTTCTTCGATCGCAGCGCGCTGCTGCGGACTCCAGCGAATGCTGCGGACAGCCTGCCGGTATCGTTGCTGATTCATAGCGTACCTCCGTTCATATTTATCGGGGATTTCAATGCCCGTTCACCCATAACACAGTTCAGGAAACCGGATTTGTGCATTGCAAAGAAAAATTTATCATTTAATTATAAACTTGTATGCTGATATCTGTATCATACCATATCTTTGTCTGCAAATCAAGTGTACAACTTTGCACCGCAGATGAAGATTTGACAGTAAATATGCGTAATTGATACTTTACAAATTGTACGGAATCTGTTATAATGTTACTAAAATAGACCGCATATGCGGAAACATGGGGGCTGCCGGAGTGATTCCGGCTATTCACTCGTCTGTACAAATAAGGAGGAATCTGTTTATGAATCGAACAAAACATTTGAAGCGCACAGCGCTCCTGACGGGTATCATTACGATGCTTTCGGGGCTTACGGTCTTTCCGGCGATGCCTGTATCTGCCGCAAAGCTGCTCGAAGCGGAATTTGAAACCACGAATGACAGCTTTACCGGCAGAGGCGGCGCAGAGGTGCAGTGGACATCCGATGAATCCTATACCGGTGACTGCGCACTGTTTGTCTCAAACCGCACGGATGCATGGAACGGCGCGAACCGCGACGTTGCTTCGCTGATGAAACCCGGTCAGACCTACAAGGTCTCGGCGGCTGTCTGCCAGAAGAGCGGCGCACCGGTTGAGATGAAGCTCTCGATGCAGTGCAAAACCGCCGACGGCACATCTTATCCGGAAATTGCGCTTGCGACTGCGGAAAGCGGCGAATGGACGGTGCTTTCCAATGATGCATTCACGGTTCCTGCGGATGCGAGCGATATGTCGATCTATGTGGAGACAACCGAATCGCTGACGGATTTCTATGTGGATACCGTGCTTGTCAACGGCGCACCGGCTACCATCAAAAAGGGTGATGCAAACGGCGATCTCAATGTCGATGTCTCGGATGTTGTCTATCTGACAAAGTATCTGATTACCGAGGAGGAAACCGTCGAAGCCGGCGCGGATATGAATGAGGACAAGGTCATCAATGCGGTGGATCTTTCCCTGCTCAAGAATCTGATCCTGTTCCCGCCTGCAAAGCCGGAGACGAATATCGTCGGCGACTGGGACAACTATCAGGAGGAAGCGACCGGCAATTATCTCAAGGCATTGCAGGGCGGTCTGCTGCGGCTCGGCAATACGGCACGTATCCGCGAGAAGATCGCGAAGGCACAGAGCGGCGAAAAGGTGACGATCGGCTATATCGGCGGCTCGATCACCGGCGGCGGCTCCGCAACCTCGGACGGCAACCGCTTCGTCAATCTCTCCGCGAACTATTTTAAGGATACCTTCGGTACCGGCAATAATGTCTCGTTTGTCAATGCCGGTGTGGCGGGTACATCCTCTGTTGTCGGCAATATGCGCGTGGACAAGGATATCTTCTCGAAGGACTGCGATATTATCTTTATCGAGTTTGCTGTCAACGATCAGGGCGGCGACCGCTTCCAGAAATCCTATGAAGCGCTTGTAAAAAAGTGCCTGATGCAGGAGAATGAACCGGCAGTCGCACTGATTACGCTCTGCCAGAAGTCGATGGGTTCCAATGAGGACTGGATGGCAAAGGTCGGCGAAAACTACGATCTTCCTGTGATCAGCGGCAAGGGCGCAATTCAGGGCGGTAATCTCAACTGGGATACGCAGTACGGCAGCGGCGATACGCTCCACCCCGGCAACCCCGGTCACAAGCTGATCGCAGACTGCATCGGATACTATTACCGGCAGGCACTCCGGAGCGAAAATGCTTCCGATGAATACGAGATCCCGTCCAAGGAAGTCTTCGGCGCAGAGTATGCGAATAACAAGCTCATTGATATTTCCGCACAGCAGAATTTCAGCGCAGGTTCGTGGAAGAAGGGTACCGATCAGGGCGCTTACTCAAACGGCTTTACCTACAGCAAGAGCGGCAACGATCCGCTGAAATTTACTGTTGAGGGCAAGGGACTTCTGCTGCTGTTCAAGTCGAATTCGAGCGGCATGGGCGCTGTCAATGTCACGGTCAACGGCAAGACAACCAAGGTTTCCAGTAATCTCCAGTGGACATGGGGCGGTCTGGACGGCGATGTCGGATACTATCAGCCGAACACCGGCAAGCTGGATGTCTCCATTTCCAGCGCGGACGGCGGTACATTCGTCCTTTATGGCATTGCAGTTGTTCAGTAAATGCTGATTTTACTGGAAATCCGCACCGGGCATTGACAAAATGACTGAAATCTGTTAAACTGTACTCATGCAGCAAGTGCGCTGCATGAGTACAATTTTTTTCTAACGAAAGGGATATGAATATGAGAACAATGAATCCGACAAAACGGTGTTCTGTCCTGTGTGCGGCGCTGATGCTCGGCAGTCTGACTGCGGCTTCGATGCCTGTGATGCAGGCTTCGGCGGCGGATGACGGCGCGATTGTTGTGATCGGTGACAGCATTGCATCCGGTCAGGGACTCAAGGAGGGCGAAGCTGCATATGCCGATTATCTCCGCGAATATACCGGCGGAACGGTCACAAATCTTGCGGTCTCCGGATACAAAACCGGCGATCTGATCACATTCCTTGATGATTCTGCAAAGAATGCGCCGGTCGCATCTGCAAAGATCATCTGCGTCAGCATCGGTGCGAATGATCTGATTGATCCGGCAAAGGAATATTTCAGGACGCTCCAGCAGGAAGATGAGGGTATCATGGATACCGTCAAGCGGCTTGCGAAGGAAGACAAGGCGGTTCAGCTGATCAGCGGTCTGACCAAGGCGCTTCGTGAACCGCGAAAGACTGCGACAGCAAATTTCACTGTGATCCTTGAAAAACTCCGTGCGCTGAATCCGGATGCGCGAATTATCATGCAGACGATTTACAATCCTGCGGAAATGCCGAAGCGGTATTTCACATCCGAAAAATTCACGGAATCCGATATCAAAAACTACAACACACTTTGTACCTATGTCGGCAATAATCTTGAGGTACTGAACAAGGCAATGCGTGCGCTGGACGGTGTTGAGATTGCAGATGTTTCTGCGGCGTTCGGCGGTGTCGGCTGGATGTTCACCAGAATCCTTGAGAAGGATGTTCACCCGACGCCGTTCGGTCATGCGATGATCGCAGCGATCTATATGGATATGCTCGGGACAAAGAGCATGACATTCCCGCGGATCCTTCCGCTGCTTGCAAAGCAGGATTATTCCGATTTCCTCTCGATGAAGGAGGCTTACCGTACATCGCTGATGAAATATGTTGAGGGCGAGACAACCGGAAAGTTCGGTGATGCGAACAGTGACGGAAATATTGACTCGACCGATGCACAGCTTGTTCTGAATATGTATGTCAGGAAAATGGCAGGGCATATTTACGGCGAGGGCGTGACCTATGCCGGTTCATTCCGCGTGGATATCAATATGGACGGCGACATCGGCGCTGAGGATGCACAGTATATTCTGAACTACTATGTCAGAGGTACGGTTTCCAAGCGTCAGGTGACATGGGAACAGATCACCGGCAATCCGGATGCGCCGGAAGACTAAAAAATAAGAGTGAGGGCATTGCGTCCTCACTCTTTTTTGTATTCAGATCGCCTGTCCGGCAAACTGCGTCATGTAAAGATCATAGTATTTGCCGCCCTGCCGGAGCAGCTCCTCATGCGTTCCGATTTCTGCGATTCTGCCCTGATCCATAACGATGATCTGATCGGAATCCTGAATCGTGGAGAGCCGGTGCGCGATGATCAGACTGGTGCGGTCTTTCATCAGCTCATTCATGGCATTCTGGATGCTCAGCTCTGTTCTGGTATCGACGCTGGAAGTTGCTTCGTCGAGAATCAGAATCCGCGGATAGGAGAGGAACGCTCTGCCAATTGCGATCAGCTGTTGTTCGCCCTGCGAAAGGCTGACGCTGGTCTGCGAGAGCATTGTATCATATCCCTCAGGGAGCTTCGCAGCGATTTTATCACAGTGACTGGATTTTGCCGCTGCCGCAAGTTCTTCATCGGTTGTTTCATCCATTGCATAGGTGAGATTGGCTCGGATTGTATCGGAAAAGAGCTTTGTATCCTGTAAAACGATGCCGACGCTGTCACGCAGATCCCCGAGCGCGATCTCATTGATATTTTTTCCGTCGAGCAGGATCTCGCCGCTGTCCAGATCATAGAAGCGCATCAGCAGATTGATGATGGTTGTTTTGCCGCTTCCGGTTGAGCCGACGAGTGCAATCCGCTTGCCGGATTCGATTTTCAGCGAGAAATCTGAGATGATGCGCTTTTCCGGCACATAGGAGAAGTTGACATGTTTGAATTCGATGATGCCTTTGACTTCGGTCAGCGGATCACCTTCAAAATGCTCGGTCTCCGTATCAAGAATGGAAAAGACACGCTCTGCACCGGCGATTGCGGTCTGAATCTGTCCGTAGAGCTGCGCAAGCTCATTGATCGGACGCGAGAACTGCTTGGAGTAGATGATAAATGCTGAGATTACACCGACTGTGATATAACCCTTGAGTGCAAAATATGCACCGAAAACCGAGACGATCACGAATGAAATGTTGCTCAGCATGTTCATAACAGGTCCCATGCAGTTCGAGATGATCTCCGCGATGATTCCGGTTTTTGTAAGCTGATCGGCGGTATCCGTGAAATCGTCAATGACCTGATCCTGCCGGTTGTAGGCGGTAATGGTCTTATAGTTTGTGACCATTTCCTCAACAGTGCCGTTCAGCTTGCCGAGCAAGGACTGCCGTTTGACGAAATACCGCCGCATATGCTTGGAGATAAAGCTCGTGAACAGCACCGTCAGAATGACCGTTGAGCAGGAGAGCAGTCCGAGCGGAATGCTGAAATGCAGCATCATGAACAGTGTGCCAAGCAGCGTCAGAATGCCGGAAAACAGCGAACTGAGCGACGAAGAAACAATATTGGAGATGTTGTCCGCATCATTTGTCATGCGGCTGATGAGATCACCGTGCGAGTGTGAATCTATATAAGAGATCGGCAGATGTACGATGCGGTCAAAGAGCTGCTTGCGCAGGCGGCTGACGATCCGCTGGCTGAGAGAAGCACTGATATAGCCCTGAATCAGTGTGGTGATACCGTGGATCAGATAAAGCACCAGCATAATCCCGAGCAGGCGGGGCAGCAAGCCGTATTCTGCCGAAACAATCTTGTCAATCGCTTTGCTCTGATAGCTCGGTGCAAGCACAGATGCAATCACACTGATCAGCACCGTCACGGACATGATAATAACAAACGGAAGCTCTGCACGGAAATAGCTGAGCAGACGGCGGAGTGTTTTCTTTGCGTCCTGCGGTTTTTCAACCGGTGCGCCGAGATTGCCCGGTCCGCGGCGGAAGCTCGGCTGAACGGTTGTGGTTGTTGGTTTCTCAGCCATGCTTACACCTCCTTCTTGACCTGCGATGCGTAGATATCCTGATAGATTTTGCAGGTCTTCATCAGATTCTCATGTGTATCACAGGCGGCGATGCTGCCGTTTTCGAGTACCGCGATGCGATCGGCATGCTGTACTGTGGAGATACGCTGCGCAATAATGATCTTGGTCACATCCCGATACTGCTCGCGCAATGCCGCCTGAAGCGCTGCCTCCGTCCGGAAGTCAAGCGCGCTTGTGGAGTCGTCGAGAATCAGGATCTCCGCTTTTTTGACAAGTGCGCGCGTGATGGCGATACGCTGACGCTGTCCGCCGGAAAGGCTCATGCCGGATTCCGCGACCGGCGTATCATAACCGTCTGGCTGCTGCCGGATGAAATCATCAGCCTGTGCGGCTGCGGCGGCAGCTTCTATCTCTGCATCGGTCGCATCCGGATTGCCGATCCGGATATTTTCGCGGATCGTAGATGTAAACAACTCTGATTTTTGCAGAACCACGGAGATTTTCTCGCGCAGATCGTGCAGCTTATAGTTCCGGACATCCAAGCCGTCCACTTCAACCGTACCGGATGTCGCATCATAGAAACGGGGGATCAGGTTGACCAGTGAGCTTTTTCCGCAGCCTGTCTCGCCGATGATCGCCAGCGTTTCACCAGGATTGACGGTCAGGTCAATATTGCGCAGAACAGACGCATCATTATCCGGATAGGAGAAGCTGACATTTTTGAATGTGATGCTGCCGCTCTTTGTGCGTTTGCCGGATTGCTCGCCGTCCTGAATGGGCGGCTCAGCTTCAAGGATTTCACGCAGTCTGCGCGAGGAGGTGATGCCTCTTGTGACGGTCTGGAAGATCATGGCGAGCATCATCATGCCGTTGAGAATCTGCGAAAGATAGGTGATCGCAGCCATGACGGTACCGGGGGCAATGCTGCCGTCCTCAACACGCATGCCGCCGATCCGGATAATCGCAATGGTCGCAAGATTGAGAATGATGTTCATGACCGGACGCATATAGGACATCAGAATCAAAACGCGGAACTGTGTGTTCACAAGCTCATCGTTGCTCTTTGCAAAGCGCTCGGATTCACGCTTTTCCTGTACAAATGCCTTGACAACGCGCGCACCGGCGACATTCTCCTGAATGACTGTATTCATCCGGGCAAGACGGCTCTGGAGCAGCCGGAACAGCGGATTGGTGCGCCAGAGAACAAATGCAACCTCAAGCAGCAGGATCGGCATGGCAATGAGAATGACGGTGCCGAAATCGGCTGCAAGGGAAATCAGCGCGATGCTTCCTGCAACAAAGAACATCGCACATCGCACACATCCGCGGATAAGCTGCGCAACCATGTTCTGCACCTGTGTGACATCACTGGTTGTGCGCGTGATCAGCGATCCGACAGAGAAATCGTCCGTCTGTGAGAATGAGAAGTGCATAATGCGGCGGAAAGCAGATTTCCGGACATCGTTGCCGAAGTTCTGGCTGCACAGATTTGTACACACACCGCTGAGCATGCCGCAGATGCCGCCGAAGATCACGACCAGAATCATGCGGATACCGGTGCTTGTTACAATGCCGATATCCGAGACACCGCCGTTATCCAGACCGAGAATACCGCGATCGACGATTTCTGCCATCAGGCGCGGCTGCCGCAGATCAACATAGACTTCAAGTATCATAAAAAGGGAGGCGAACAGCGCAAAATGCCAGTATTTTTTGAGATGCCTGAGGATCAAATGAAAGACTCCTTTCCGATACAGACTGTATACTATACTATTATAC
>JAGKVC010000102.1 GCA_021152595.1 Clostridia bacterium | reverse complement strand
TTCTCCTTCTTGGAGAGCACCTGTGCGCCGAAGCCGAGTCCGGAGGATTCTGTCCGGCTGACAATGTGCTTTTCGAGTCCGTCAAATGCGCCGCCGCAGATAAAGAGGATATTCTTCGTATTGATGTGAATAAACTCCTGATTCGGGTGTTTTCTGCCGCCCTGCGGGGGGACATTGGAGACGGTGCCCTCGATGATCTTCAGCAGCGACTGCTGGACGCCTTCGCCGCTGACATCTCGTGTCAGGGATGTGTTTTCGGATTTACGCGCGATCTTGTCGATCTCGTCAATATAGATGATGCCGCGTTCGGCTGCTTCGACATCGAAGTTTGCAGCCTGAATCAGGCGCAGCAGCACATTTTCGACGTCGTCACCGACATAACCTGCTTCGGTGATCGTCGTTGCATCTGCAATCGCAAACGGCACATCGAGAATCTTTGCGAGCGTCTGTGCAAAATAGGTCTTTCCGACACCGGTCGGACCGAGCAGAAGCACATTGCTCTTCTGAATCTCTACATCGTCGCCGTCATCTGCGCTGAGGATGCGCTTATAGTGGTTATATACGGATACTGCAAGGGAGATCTTGGCGCTGTCCTGTCCGATGACATATTCATCGAGGACTTTCTTGATCTCCGCCGGCTTGAGCAGATTGATCTTCTTGCCGGCACCCTTGCCGTGTTTCTCGTTTGCCGACTGCGGCTTGGTATCGCGGTCGCCGTAGAGCAGCTCGTAACAATAGGTGACGCATTCATCACAGATATTGTTCGCGCCGGCAGAGAACATGCTCTGCACCTTGGTTTCCGGCTTGCCGCAGAAATTACAGGTTCTCAATCCTTTTTCAGGCATAATTCTCTCTCCTGTAGCTGTGGGGCGGTTCCGGCGCCCGTTTGATTCAGCGGGAACCGGATCTGTTATTCTCTCTTTATTTTGCTCAGCGCTTGGTAACGACCTTGTCGATCAGACCGTAGTTCATTGCTTCCTCGGCGGTCATGAAGTAATCACGCTCGACATCACGCTCAATCTGCGCAAGCTCCTTGCCGGTATTCTCCGAGAGAATGCGGTTCAGATTGCCCTTGGTACGCAGAAGATTATCGGTGCGGATCTTGATATCGGTCGCCTGACCGGACAATCCGCCGCCCATAATCAGCGGCTGATGGATCATGATTTCGCTGTTCGGCAGCGCCATACGCTTGCCCTTTGCGCCGGAAGAAAGCAGCAGTGCGCCCATCGAGGCAGCAAGTCCGATGCAGATTGTCGCAACATCGCACTTGATATACTGCATGGTATCGTAGATTGCCATACCGGCTGTGACGGAACCGCCGGGGCTGTTGATATAAAGTGAGATATCCTTTTCCGGATCCTGACTTTCAAGGAACAGGAGCTGTGCGACAACAAGGCTTGCGGTCACATCATTGACATCCTCAGAGAGCATGATGATGCGGTCGTTCAGCAGGCGGGAGTAAATGTCATATGCGCGCTCGCCGCGGTTTGTCTGCTCAATGACGGTCGGAACCAGACTCATGTGCATATTGTTCATAAAGGGTACCTTCCTTTCGGCGTAATGTCGCAAAATATACGTGTTTTCGCATATTTCGCAATAAAGCAGATTTCCGGCTCCCGTACCGCTGCATAGATTCTGCCGCGGTACGGAAACCGGTTCGGTTTCATTTCAATCCTGATTATTCTGCATCTGCGGCTGCTTCTTCAGCCTTTGTTTCCTCAGCCGGAGCCTCTTCTGCTGCTTCCTCAGCGATGTCGTTGTCAACAACAGCATTGTTCTTGATCAGCTCGACAACCTTCTGGACGCGGAGGTCGGTGCGGTAATCCTCAACCGGAATACGGGACTTCACGAACTCAACCGGAGCCTGAAGCTGACCTGCGAACTCGGTCAGTGCCTCATCCAGCTCTTCATCGGAGACCTGAATATCCTCGGTATCAGCGATCTTCTCGAGTGCGAGGCGGAGGGTGACTTCCTTCTTTGCCTGCGGCTCATACTCATCGCGGAGCTGCTCCATGGTCATGCCGGTGAGCTGGAGATACTCTTCCAGCTTGAGGTCGCCGTACTGCTGCTGGAGCTGGTTCTCGAATTCGCGGACGCGCTGGTCGATGCGGCGGTCATACAGAACCTGCGGAATGACTGCATCGGTGCCTGCGACGACAGTATCGAAGATTGCATTCTCGAACTGTGTCTCAGCCTGCTGCTTTGCGGATTCCTTCAGCTTGTTCTCGATATCTGCGCGGAGCTCTGCGATCGTATCGAACTCAGAGACATCCTTTGCAAGCTCATCGTCAATTTCCGGAAGCTCCTGTGCGGAGATGCCGAGCAGCTCGGTCTTGAAGACTGCTGCCTTGCCTGCATAGCGCTCATCGCCGTACTCCTCCGGGAAGGTGACGTTGACATCGAACTTGTCGCCGATGTTCTTGCCGACGATCTGATCCTCAAAGCCCGGGATGAACTGACCGCTGCCAAGACGGAGCGGATAATCTTCGCCCTTGCCGCCCTCGAATGCGACATCGTCGATGAAGCCTTCAAAGTTGATCTTGACCTCGTCGCCGTTCTCGGCTGCGCGGTCCTCAACGTCGATCATGCGAGCCTGACGCTGACGGAGCATTTCGATCTGCTGATCGACATCCTCATCGGTGATCTCACGGACCTTCATCGGAGCGTGGATGCCCTTGTACTCAGCGACGGTGACCTCCGGCTTGGTGATGAGAGTTGCCTTGCAGACAGCGCCCTCCTCCTTGGTGCAGGAGACCAGCTCGACGGACGGACGGTCAATGATATTGATCTCCTTCTCGCGGATGATTGCATCCAGCTCGCCGGGGATGATCATGTTGACAGCATCCTCATAGAAGACATCCTCGCCGTAGAGCTTTTCGACCATCTTGCGCGGTACCTTGCCCTTGCGGAAGCCCTTGACGGCAATATCCTTCTTCTGGCGCTGATAAACGCGCTCAACTGCTGCCTCAAGATCCTCGGCAGAGATCGAGAAGGAAACTTCTCTCATATTTACATCGGTTTTGACATCGGAAATCAGGCTCATAACAGTTCCTCCAAATTTCGTTTTCTCATGGTGCGGCGTACAAAATCCGCCGCTGAATTCTGCATATTGACAGATACACTTTATTATAACACAAACAGGGGATTATTTCCAGAGGTTTTCCCTCTTTCTTCCATTTCAACAGTTTACAGTACTTTTTGTGGGATAAACTGCACAAAATCACCGGCGATCAGATGGTAGTTGATGCCGTTCCGTACGCCGTTGATCGCGTAGCGGTGCTGAGTTTTGCCGTGGACATGTCCGTACCAGCAGTCCGTGACCGGATATTTCCACAGAACCTCGAGCATCGGGTAGTTGCAGCTTGCGCCGTAAACAGGCGGATAATGCAGGAATACGATCGGCTTGAGATCCTGCTGCACGGCGGCTTTCAGGGAGACCTCGAGCCGCTGCGCCTCTCTTGCGCTGACCTTTGCATCATCGGGACTTGCAGTTTCGGGCTCCATATTCACCCAGCCGCGCGTGCCGCAGATGCCGTATTCACCGTATGCGATGCAGTTGTTATGCAGGAGCTTCAGGGTATCCAGCCCGTTTTCCGAAAAGAACGCCTGCATCTTTTTCATTGTGCACCACCAGTAATCGTGGTTGCCCTTGAGGATGATCTTTTCTTTGCCGGGAAGCGCATTCAGCCATTGAAAATCCGGAAGCGCCTCCTGCATATTCATTCCCCATGAGATATCGCCTGCGAGAACGACGGTATCCTCCGGCGCAATGCAGCTGCACCATGCATCCTGCAAAATCGCGGTGTGATTCTCCCATCCGGCAAAGATATCCATCGGCTTTTCGACGCCGAAGGAGAGATGCGTATCCCCGATCACATAAAGACTCATTGGATCCCGAGCGCGCTCTTGACGAATGCAGGCATTTCATCCTGTGCGACGACATCCTTGAAGCGGACTGCCTTCGTTTTCAGCTCTGCGAGTGCTGCCGGAATCTTCATGCCGGATTTTGCTGCGAGACGGTCGAGGATCTCATATTCATCGGCATTGGTATCGCCGCCGATCGCCTCGAGAACTGCTGCACCGAACTTATACGGATTTGCAGTCGAAGCAATCAGCATCGGATATTTCTCCGCTGCCTTTGCCTGATAGTCACGCGCCGCGCAGATACCGACTGCCGTGTGCGTATCGCTGAGGTAGCCGTTCTCGGAGAAGACCTTGCCGATCATCGCTTTTGTAGCGGCATCGTCCCAGAAGCTGCCGGAGAACTCCGCCTGAATGCGGTGCGACAGCTCCAGCGGAATCTGATATCTGCCCTCGGTTTTCAGCGCACCGAACCACTCGCGGATCTGTGCATCGTCCTCGCCGGTCATATGATAGAGCAGGCGCTCGAGATTGCTGGAAATCAGAATATCCATCGAGGGGGAGACCGTTGCATGGAAATCACGCTTGCGGTCGTAAACGCCGGTTTCGATGAAGTCCGTCAGAACCTTGTTGATATTGGATGCGCAGACCAGATGCTGAATCGGCACGCCCATCTGCTTTGCATACCATGCAGCGAGGATGTTGCCGAAGTTGCCGGTCGGAACGGTGATGCTGAAACGGTCGCCGTCCTTGAGGGTGCCGTTTTCGAGCAGCGTCACATATGCGGAAACATAGTAGATGATCTGCGGAACGAGGCGTCCCCAGTTGATGCTGTTTGCACTGGAGAACTGCATGCCGTTTGCAGCAAGTGCCTCCTGCATGGCCGGATCGGTGAAGATCGCCTTGACGCCGTTCTGGCAGTCATCGAAGTTGCCCTTGACGGCGCAGACACGGACATTCTTGCCCTCCTGTGTCTGCATCTGGCGCTTCTGCATCGAGCTGACGCCGTCCTCCGGATAGAAGACCATGATCTTTGTGCCGGGGACATCCTTGAAGCCTGCGAGTGCAGCCTTGCCCGTATCGCCGGAGGTCGCCGTCAGAATGACGACTTCCTTTTCGATGCCGGTCTTGCGGATCGAACGGGTGAGGAAGTGCGGCAGGATCTGGAGCGCCATATCCTTGAATGCGCAGGTCGGACCGTGCCAGAGCTCAAGCAGCATGGAGCCGTCTGCGAGGGTTGTGATCTCCTGCACATTCGGCGTTTCAAAGCTGCCGGATTCATAGGCTGCTTTTGTGCATTCGCGCAGCTCCTCATCGGTGAAGTCCGTCAGGTAGAGCTTGAACAGACGCGCTGCGCGCTCTGCATACGGCAAGCCCTTCAAAGAGTTGAAATCTGCTGCTGTCAGCTCCGGAATCGAGCCCGGAACGAACAGACCGCCGTCGGCGGCGATGCCCTGTGCGATCGCCTCGGCACTGCTGACTGTCAGCGCCTTGTTTCTTGTGCTGTGGTAGATCATATTCTTATCCTCCTCGCCGGTCATGCCGGCAGTGTTTTGCTCCGCCTGAAATCAGCTTTCTGCGGAACAATTTATTTCTTTTCATCAAAGCAGGTTTCCGCCGCATATTCGGGCGGATATTTGCTCAGCTTTTTCGGATTGCAGACATAGCTGCGGACAACGCTGCCGCATTCCGTGCAGAACACATGATACAGGTTCTGTGCCATGCCGATTCCCTTTGTTTTATGAACGGAACCTTGATACGCCTGCATGCCTTCCGTAAATTCCGTGCCGCCGCAAAAGGGGCATCTGTTCACGATGATCCCTTTGATTGCCATAGCTGTCGCCTCATCGTTTTTTGTCTTTGTCTTCCAGCAGCTCGGGATTTGTGATATACTGCCGGACAAGGCTGCCGCAGTTTTTACAGTAAACACAGATTTCCGGCTGCGTGGTTAAGCGGAAATCAAAAAGATTACTGCGAAGCGGCGCAATGAACTTATATGCGATGGCGCCTGCACCCTGGAAGCCGAACCTTCCTGTAGCGATTGTTCTGCCCTTGACAAATTCCGTGCTGCCGCAGAACGGGCAGCTCAGATTTTTTAGCTTTTTGACTGCCATGACGTATTCCTCAATATCCTGTTGCGTCAAATGCGTGTTCAATATATTCGATATGCCGGACGAATGCGCCGGAATATTCCACCTCAGCCACATCAAAGCGCGGCTGCAAATCAAGCGGATGTTCGAGCAGATAGCGTTCGGCTGCGCGGATGATATGCTGCTGCTTTTTCAGATCGACGGCTGCGGCGCCCGACTGCATTGCCCCCGGTCGGCGCGTCTTGACCTCGACAAACAGGAGCCATTCGCCCTGCTGTGCGATGATGTCAATTTCTCCGCCGCGGATCGTAAAGTTCCGGCAGAGGATCACTGCGCCCTGCCGTTCCAGCCATGCACAGACTGCATCCTCACCGAGATTGCCGGTCTGCCGCTTACTGACCTTTTCGCTCATAATACTTTTTCAGGAAGGACGGGCGGTGCGCAGGGCAGATGCCGTATTGGTCGATCGCCTCGT
This sequence comes from Clostridia bacterium, assembly GCA_021152595.1. GTDB lineage: Bacteria > Bacillota > Clostridia > Oscillospirales > Ruminococcaceae > Firm-04. The sequence goes on along the minus strand of JAGKVC010000102.1, from coordinate 5,591 downwards.
AATGCGCCTTGGTGCCGTAGCCCTTGTGTGCTGCAAATCCATACTGCGGATACTGTGCATCCAGCTCGCGGAGTGCTGCGTCTCTGGCTGTTTTAGCAAGTACCGAGGCAGCCGCAATGCTCGCTGACTTCGCATCGCCGCCGATTACCGTCTGCACGAGCATCGGCAGATCGGGCGCCTGATTGCCGTCCGTAATGACAAATTCCGGCTGGATGTTCAAGCCTGCAACGGCTCTCTGCATTGCAAGCAGTGCCGCCTGCAAAATATTCAGCGCTTCGATCTCAGCGACCGTTGCGCTGGCGATGCACCATGCCGCCGCCTGCTCCTTGATGATCGGGGCAAGCTCCTCACGGCGCTTTTCCGAGAGCTTTTTGCTGTCGTTGAGTCCGGGGATTCCCAGCCCTTCCGGCAGGATCACCGCAGCCGCATAGACATCGCCTGCAAGCGGACCTCTGCCTGCTTCATCGACGCCGCAGAACACCGGATACTGCGTCCGGATCGCGGAATCAAACTCGAACAGCTCTGTATAAACCTTCAATGCGCGCGGCATCGGAGCAGCCCCCCTTTTTATTGAATTAGAAATGAGAAATGAGAAATTAGAAATTAAGGTGTCTCCGACGGATTTGTAATGGGGGCTGCGCGCCCCAAACCCCATTTTATAAACAGATGGGATAGATTGCTTAATCGGCGCAGTTTCGGCTTTATCGTATCTTGGCTTCAAAATGGGATTCCAAAGGGATAGTATCCCTTTGGAAGGTTTGGGCGGAGCCCATTACCAATCATCGCGAAGCGATACCTTTACGGCTTTTCGAGCGAGATGCGGCCGAGTTTGGTGCCGCGGAACTCATCGAGCAGCGTAATTGCCGCACGCTCGGTATTCGGAACGCCGCCGGAGAGCAGCATGCCGCGGTTCTTCGCCATCAGCTCGAGCAGCTCAAAGCCTTCGCCCTCCTGTTCGGGCGTGATCTTATAGCGTTCCGCGATTGCCTGCGGATATTCCTGATGCAGCAGCTTCAGCAGACGCGCAGCCAGTGCTTCCTTATCGAGAATATCGTCGCGGATGGCGCCTGTCATGGCAAGCCGCACCGCGACCTCCTGATCATCGAGCTTCGGCCAGAGAACGCCCGGCGTATCGAGCAGCTCGACGCCCTCGGCTGTTTTGATCCACTGCTGGGTGCGCGTAACACCGGCTCTGTCCTCCGCCTTGGCGCGTTTTCCGCCTGCCAGACGGTTGATCAGCGATGATTTACCGACATTCGGGATGCCGAGGATCATCACGCGGATCGGTCTGCCCTTCATGCCCTTATCGGCATAGCGCTGAAGCTGATCCTTGAGCAGCTCGCGCAGCGCAGGCGCAAACTGCTTCACACCCTTGCCGTTCTTGGAATCTGCCGTGATGACGGCATATCCCTGATTCTTATAGTACTGCATCCAGCGGCATGTGATATCCGGATCCGCCATATCCGCCTTATTGAGAATGACAAGGCGCGGCTTTTTGCCTGTTAAGCGGTTGAATTCCGGATTGCGGCTGCTTTGCGGCAGTCTTGCATCCAGCAGCTCCGCCACCGCATCGACCAGCGGCAGGCTCTTTGCGATCATCCGGCGTGTTTTCGCCATATGACCGGGGAACCACTGGATATCCTTCATATCTTCCATTTAATCCCTCTGACTTTCTGCCTGCTGACCGCCGGTGCTGTCGATCCTGCCGAACTTATAGAGCGGCGCGATCCGGATCAGCACCTTTCCGATGATATTCTCCTCTGCGATCATGCCGACCTCGGGGTGACGGCTGTCCTTGGAGATATGGCGGTTATCGCCGAGCACAAAGACATAGCCCTCCGGAACGGTCAGCGGATAGGTGAATGCGCGGTTGTCGCGCTTGGTCAGCGTACTGGTATAGGGTTCATCGAGCGCCTTGCCGTCCACATAGACAATGCCCTCGTCAAAATCAATGTTCACTTCCTGTCCGGACTGCGCAATCAGGCGCTTGACAATCCGCTTGCCGAGTCCTGCCGATGCGGTGAGCTTTCCTGTATCATCAAAGGTATATGCGGATTCGCTGTCCAGAATCAGGATATCGCCGGTCTCATACTCTTTTGTAATGCGCGAGACCATTAAGCGGTCGCCGTTTTCGAGTGTCGGAACCATAGATTCGCCTTCGACAACCGCAGTGCAGATCAGATATGTGAAAACCAGCATGACGACAAAAATCGCCGTCGTGACCGATTCGATCACATCCAATGCATCACAGAGAAAATTCTTGAATGTATAATGCGGATTGTCCTCCGGCTGCTTATCCTCTGCGGAAGTCTCAGCCGCTGCTTCGGGGGCTGCTTCCGCCGGTGTATCCGCTGCTGCTTCTGTTTCCGGCGCTGCTTCTGTTACAGTCTCCGGTTCTGCTGGATCAGATGCCTGCTCCGGCAGGGATGCAGGCTTCTCCTGTTCGAGCTCGGGTGTCTCCATGCGGCTTCGCCTCCGTTTCTCCGCGCTGTATGGCGGATTGATCAGCCGTTCTGTGCGCCGGTGCTGTCGATTTTGCCGAATTTTCCGAACGGCAGAATGCGGATCAGAACCTTGCCGAGAATATCCTTTTCCTCGACAAGTCCGACAAAGCTGCTGCGGCTGTCCGAGGATTCGTTGCGGTTATCGCCAAGCACAAATACATAGCCCTCCGGAACCGTCAGCGGATAGATCAGCGCGCGGTCACACTGCTCGTGTGTCGGCGCATTGATATAGGGCTCATCGAGCGCCTCACCGTCAACATAGACGATGCCGTTCTGGAAGTCGATGTCAACCGTCTGACCTTCCTGTGCGATCAGGCGCTTGACGATGCGCTTCTCAAAGCCCGTGACGGAATAGATCGTGCCGTTCTCGTCAATCGGGTGACCGGTCCAGTTGTTGATGATCAGGATATCGCCGTTTTCATAGTGTGATGAGAGACGCGAAACGGCAAGCCGGTCGCCGTTCTCCAGTGTCGGAACCATTGATGAGCCGTCCACTCTCGCAACGCAGACCAGATAGGTAAAGGTCAGGACGACGATAAAGACAGCGGCAGCGACGCATTCGAGGATATCCAGAACGTCACCGGCAAATTCTTTGAGTGTATATTTCGGCTCCTCCTCGCTGTTTTGCGGTTCGGATGCCGGATTCTGCGTCAGTTGTTCAGTTCCCATGGTAAATCTCCTTTGGCTTTTCTCAGAACAGCTTTCCGAAACGGTCGTACCACTTCTCCGTCAGGTCACTTTCACGGTCATACCGGAAGATCGCGGTGCCGAGCACCTCTTTCACGGGAACCAGTCCGACGGCAGGGCTGCGGCTGTCCGTGCTGTTCAGGCGGTTATCGCCCATGACGAAAATATAGCCCTCCGGAACCGTCAGCGGATAGGTGAATGCACCGTCCTCGCGCAGTGTCGGATCGGCGATGTAGGGTTCATCCAGCACATTGCCGTCCACGGTCACGGTACCGGCAGTCGTGTCGATGTTAATTTCCTGTCCTTCGTGCGCGATCAGGCGCTTGATCAGCACCTTGCCGAGTCCCGGCTGCTGCATGACGACCGTCTGCTCCGGATCGGAGAATACGGCGCCCTCCTGATCATCCACGACGACGATGCTGCCGTTCGTGCCCTTGAACGGTGTCAGGATCAGCAGCTTATCGAGATTGTAGAGCGTCGGATTCATCGAGCCGCCGTCAACCGTGACAGGGCGCATGACGAATGCGAACAGCAGAATAAATACAAAAATGGAGGCAGCGCCTGCCTCGAGGATATCCAGAACGTCTCCGAGCAGATCGGAGAGGGAATAGGAGTCTTCTTCGTTTTCTTCGTCTTGTGCTTCCTTTTCAGCGGACTTCTTTTCTTCTTCAGACATAGCTGAGCCCTCTTTTCCTTGTTATTTCCGGATAAAAAGCAAAGGGGACTGCAAGAGTCCCCTTTCGCTTGTTTGCAATCAACGAACCAGTCCCTTGACCTTTGCCGCTTTTCCGACTCTGCCGCGCAGATAGTAGAGCTTTGCTCTGCGCACAACGCCTCTGCGGACGATCTCGACCTTGTCAACTGTCGGGCAGTGAACCGGGAAGACACGCTCAATACCGACACCGTGTGCGACTCTGCGGACGGTGAAGGTTTCGCTGATGCCGCCGTGCTTCTTCGCAATGACAGTACCCTCAAAAACCTGAATACGGTACTTGTCTGCGGATTCATAGATGCGGACGTGAACCTTTACGGTATCACCGACGTTGATCTCCGGTGCGTCTGCCTTCATGCTGGACTTGCTGATTTGCTCCAAAGCGTTCATTTTGGGATTCCTCCTTGATTGTTTACGGATGTTCATACATTGCGACCGGTCAAGCCGGAATCTGAACGCCGCTCAGCGCTTTTCTGAGAGGCAAATGCAGCGGACCACCCATTTGTCAGAATGTTTTGCCTATCCCGAAACAGACGGAAAACCGTGCATTCCGGATAAGCTGGCATCTTGACCTCGCCCTACAAGTACAGGCGGATATTCAAATGCTGTATTATTATATCACATCTCCCCTGAAAAAGCAAGGGGTTCAGCGGATTTTTTTCACTTTTCGCAAAAATCGCCGCAAGCAGGCTGTGGTTTTTGCCATTGCGACGGAGAAAAGCAAAGCGGCTCCGGAATCCGGAACCGCTATGGCTTTCTGTTGTTGCGGTGCGATTATGCCTGCTCAGGCGCACCGACGGGACATGTATCTGTGCAAGCGCCGCAGTCGAGACATGTATCTGCGTCGATGACGTACTTGCCGTCACCCTCGGAAATTGCACCTGCCGGACATGCGTCTGCACAAGCACCGCACTGGATGCATGCATCACTGATTGCATATGCCATAGCTGTTACCTCCTGTTATAAAATAGTATATGGTGTGTTTTCAGGAGCGGATCTGCTCCTGAATCTATTGTATCATATTTTCGGAAAAAATCAAGTAGTTTTGCAAAAAAACATTGGAATCACATTTTTGACAGCGATTTTTGATACAGTCCTCAGCATTTTGCACAGGATTATCCGATTTGAAAGCCGGCAGTTCTGATAACTTGAAAGCTGTGGAATGTTCACAGGAATTTTTTTATCTGTTTGATTCAGTATGCGGAATCTGCATGAAAGAGGTGATTTTCGGACATCGTTTGTGCAGAATTGCGCATCACAAAATAGGCGTTTTTCCTGCAATATAGTTTCAGTTCGTTGTGCATCATTGCAAATTATTTTGATAAAACGAAAAGTTATTGCAACATCTTGACAAGTTTCTGAAGATTTGGTATAATATTATATTGTAAGATATTGTGGAGCTTTGCGCGCATGCATCCGGATGTGCGGAAAGCTGCAAATCGGATGCTTCCGGCAGCGCGGGGATGCCTGCCGGCGGAAAGGCGGAGATACCGTGGGAAATACGAATATGATCCGGCGCTTTTCAATTACGGCTGCCGCTGCCGTGCTGACAGGGACACTCTGTCTGCCGCTGTGCTGTTCGGCGGAGCAGGCTGCGGCGGAAAGCGCGGCCGGTGATGATCTCTATACGCTGAGCTTTGAACGGGAAACCAGCTACAGCGACTATTATGATATGCATATCGGGGAGA